>CALCGJ010000214.1 GCA_937900965.1 uncultured Bacteroidota bacterium
GTTCAAGTTGTTGATTGCAAATTTAAGGTTTAAAATTTTATCCGGCATCCGGCATCCGGCATCTGGGATCCGGCACCGGCATCCGGGCTTTAATAGCCAAAGACAAGTTTCAAAATTACTATCGTCGCCACCAGGTATAACAATGACAATGGGAACCCCACGCGGATGTAATCCTTGAATTTATATCCACCCGGGCCGTAAACCATCAGGTTGGTCTGGTAGCCAAAGGGGGTCATGAATTCGGCAGAGGCGGCATAGGCGATGACCAGGATAAAGGGTTTGAAGTTTTCGACACCCATCTCTGTCGCTGCCGCCAGGGCAATGGGGAAGGTGATGGCTACAGCAGCTGCATTGGTGACAAACATTGAGATGAGGTTGGTAATTATATAGAGGCTAATCATGACAAACAGCGTATTATCACTGGCGAAGATGATGATGAAATCTGCCATCTGTGCTGCCAGTCCGGAGTTGGTGACGGCTTTCCCCAAAGCCAGGGCAAGTACCAGCAGGAAAAAGAGGTTAAAGTCAAGCGTACGCCTGATGTCGGCGGGTTTGATCATATCGGTCACTGCGATGAATCCGATCACACAAAGTAATCCGATAAAGAGTGGCAGGATCTTGACAGCCGAGAGGGTAAAGGCAGTAAGCAGGATGATGTAAAACACAGTTACCTTCCAACCCTCCATCCGTTCGATCTTTTTGACTTTGGTGATCACCTGAAAATCCTGATCATTTTCTGTCTGGAAGTTCTTCCCTGTCACCAGGAGAAGCAGATCCCCGGCTTTGAGTTTTATCTCCTCCAGCTTCCCACGCAGTTTCTCATTGTTACGCTGGATTGCTATGATGGCAGCATCGTAATGCATTCGGAACTGAAATTCCTTGGCAGTCTGGTTATGTAGTTTGGAGTTGTTTGGGATCACAGCTTCCACAATATGGTTCTGGGGCTGGTTGATCATCTTAGTCCCATAAGGAAGGATCAGATCCTTAGTCCCCAGAACCAGATCGACGATACGGTCAGTATTCCCGGCAAAAAAGAGGCAATCGTTCTTCTGGAGCACTTCATTGGGCGAAACAGGGGCGATGGTCTCATTGTGGCGCAGGATCTGAACAAGGTAGAGGTCATTCAAACTTCGTAACCCGGCCTCTTCGATCGACTTCCCTGTAAACCCGGATAGGGGAGGGATAATTGTCTCCACAAGGTATTCGCGGCTTTTCTCGTCATATTGAGTCAATGCATTGCCACGGTCGGGCAACCATCTGGATCCGATGAAAATAAGATACAGTGTTCCCAGAATCGTAACCGGAATACCAACGTAGATGAAATCGAATAGGTGCAGGGAGGGAAGTCCTGATTCTACAGCCAGTCCATTGACAACCAGGTTAGTAGATGTTCCAATCAAGGTTATGGTTCCTCCCATCAGGGCGGCGTAGGATAGTGGAAGCAGCACTTTGGAGGGAGAGATTCCCTTTTTCCGGGCCCAGTCGTAGACAAAGGGCATCAGGAAGGCAACCAGCGGCGTGTTGTTGATCCAGCCTGAGAAGAAAGCGACACCGGTGGTAAGTCGGGTGATGAATTTGTGATAGGTAAGGTTTGGCCGTAACAACCGGTTAAGTACAAAGCCAATGATGGCTGTCTTTTTAACCACCTCACTGATGATGATCAACAGCAGGATGATGATGATACTCTCATTGGAAAGTCCGTGCAGGATGTCCTGGATGCTGACGATACCGGCGAAGAAGAAGATCACCACCGCAATTAAAAATACCAGCGACGGCTGACTCCACTCCTGGTATAAGGCTACCAGCATGAATAGAACGACAACAATGACGATGTATATATCTAACAATTCAGTATCTGTTTAAAACACGGATTCATTCAATAAGCAATAAAAAGTAAATTTAGGATAATTTATAATATTCCCGTAGGGTATTGTCCATTTTGACCTACCAAAATCTCTTATACCTCTTATAGTCTTCTCTCTTCTGTTTTGCTATGTTATCAGGCAACTTCTCCAGCATCAATGGAGAAATATTTACAGAAATGGCTGTTTCGAGATGATCGATGCGGATTATCACTTTTTTGCTTCCTGCAACAGAAACCAATTCTCCGGTTGTTCCAAAGAGCGGACCTGCTATTACTTTTACCAGGGATCCCGGTTCGATGGTAACGGCAACAGTATCTGCCTCCAAATCACTTCCCATTAACGCTTTCAACATGTTAATCTGCCGGTCAGGAATAGGGGCTGGTTTGCCGCTGAACCATACGTAGCGGACGGCGCCAAACGTATTCAATGCTTCGAAATACCAGTCAGGGTTTGCTCTTACAAAACAGTACGACCGAATTAGTGGTTCCTCTACCCATTTCTTCCGGTCGCTCCACTGTTTCAATACCTTACGCACTGGCGCATAAGCCTCAATCCCTTTGTTGTTCAGTAAATCCGCCAGCTTTTTTTCATGCCGTGGTTTGGTGTAGAGGGCGTACCAGGGAAAATCAGTTTGCATATCGAACTACGAATGATGATTAACGAATTGTTTTTATATGAGGCAACCTGTTTGTGAGCAGCAAATTTATTCATAACCCTAACAAAATGTCATATCTTTGCAAAAAATAAATAAATAAATAAATAAATCTTTTTTTATGAAGACAATTAAATTTTCTGAAAACGAATTGGAGTTTTTAAGAAATCATTACGAATTGGAATTGATGGAAGCGGAAAGTTACATCGATGAAATTAAGAATATTCTTAAAAAACTTGGTGCTGAACTTAAAGCTGAAACTCCTGAGAAACCTAAGAAGAAACGCGGACGTCCCCGGAAGGTTAAGGAAGAAGGAAAAGGAAAAAAGGAGGTGGGGAAAAGCAAGAAGGAAGAGGTGAAAACAATTGTTAAAAAAGAGAAGAAAAAGCCAGGGCCAAAACCGAAAAAAAAGAAAGTTACTAAGGCAAAAAAAACTGCCAAACCTGAAATAAAAGCAGAGATTAAACCTGAAATAAAACCTGCGCCAAAACCAGCTGCAAATAAAAAAGAAGTTAAGCCTAAGAAAAAAGCAGC
>CALCGJ010000215.1 GCA_937900965.1 uncultured Bacteroidota bacterium
AGCGTGTAATTCCCGTCGGGGAGAGCCGCATTCAGCACTTCAAAGGGGACAGACAGTTGTGATAAAGGACCCTGGATGCAGACGGATATCCTCTCCTGCCAACCTGCAGGGGATACGTATGTGTACCAATAGGGCGGCGCAAAGGGGATGTAGGCCGCAACCCACCAGTCGGCGTTCCTGCCGGCCCAATTGCCCGGGTCGAGGCCTACCGTTACGGAAACCATGGACCCTGATGGGACCGTTACGGGACCGTCCTGCCCGTTGGCTTTGATATCCGGTGAAGGTGCTGCGCCCGGAGGCGGCGGTGGTGCTTCGTCGTCCTCATTTGCATTTGTTTGATCCGGGGCAGTGTCACCTCGGGCATTTTTGGTCTGGGCTTCAGTATGGGGTATGATCAGCTTTACGGATGTTTCGGCCAGGACCTTGAAAAAGTAGCCTGTGCCACATTGAAGGGTGTCGCCCAAACCTCTCCGTTCATACCCTGAATAACAGGAAGGTGGACTCCCAGAACAATCCGTGTAATCCCAGACGAACTGCTGGGTCAGATCATTGCCAGTATCGGTGATGAAATAGGTATTCACCCCATCCGTGACTTTGATATTGCCCAGATTGATATCGGGGCTTATCCATGGCAGGCCGATGAGACTCCAACCGGGTTTGAGAGCCATTTCATAGGGAACCCCCATAGGTGCGGGCTTTCCCTGAAACCGGATCTGATTGGTTGAGTTGGTGATGATCCAGAAAGCCACACCGGGCTCAACAGGAAAGGGCGGAAAGTAATCGGGGTCATTAAATTCTATGTACCCAACCCCGTTAAATCCGAATGCCCGCCAGACCGAGAGGTTATATGGAAAAAGTGACGGGTTCAATTCCTGCATATTACTCAAAAGATTGGCGCCGGTTCCGGTTCCAATCTTTAAAGGCACCGTAAAAATACGGTAATCGCTGGCAACCCCGGTGCCGACATGCGGGGTGTAGGAAAACGGTTCCGGATCGACATATTCATAAGCCCCCATATCCCAACCGCCTCCCTGCGGGCGCTTGTAACCCGGATAATCGATGTTCACAGGATCTTCTGCAGCTACAGAAATCGCATCTTTGCAGGGAGAGGTGCCGAGAAGGGAGTAACCCCCACTACTGTAAAGCGGGGTTTCGGAAATGTCATTAGTTCCGGGAGTACAGCCATGATAGTTGTCTGCAGGACTGTTTCCATTGTTCCACACATCATTGTAGGCGATGATGGGACTGCCGAAGCTGTTCTGGATACCGTACTGATTGAAGTTGGTAATGATATTGTATTTGATTTCTGGACTGATGGCGCTGGTATCATACTGTTCGACAATGATTCCCTCATAGGTGCCCTTGTCTATGGTATTATGATAAATTTTCGGATTCACCGTAGAGGTATTATTGCCGCCGATAAGGATACCGAAGTCAACCTTTCCCGACGTATTCTCATAGATCAGATTGTTCTTGACGGTGGGGGAGGTCTCTTCACTGTCGTAAGCCTGAATTGAAATATTGAACCGGTTGTCGTAAATTCTGTTCCGGCTGATTTCCGGGCTGCAGGCCTGGACAATAATCCCGTCACTATTGTTCACTTCATAGTTGTCATGAATGGTGTTCCTGGTGATAACACTGCCGGCGCTTTCACTGATACTGATCCCGTCATAATTATTGTTGTCAATTTCGCAGCCCTGAATCGTACAATTGGCAGACTGCGAGACGGAGATGCCGTCATAGTTGCCATATACCCTGCAGTTCTCAATGGTGTTATTTGACCCGGCAACAATTTCTATGCCTATTCCCCCAGGGTCCGTGCCGGTGAAGCCCGTGATGTGAAGATTTTTGAGGGTAACGTGGGAGCCGGTGATTTTTATTCCATAGACCCAGGTGACGGCGCCCGTGCCATCAATAATCGGTACGGTCCCGGGTTCAGCGACGACGATAACATCGTCCTGAGAGATGATCAGTTCTGTATCCGCTTCGCCAGCATTGTCTGCTAAAACCTTATAGGTACCCGAGGCCACGTACAGAACATAGGTTCCGGCGCTTCCCCCGTTTAACTGAGCAATAGCATGGTGGAGGGTCTTCCAGGGATTGGCTGAGCTTCCGTTGTTGGAGTCATTCCCGGTCGCAAAGTTCACGTAATAGGTCCCGGCTATGACAAAGGTCCAGTTGGTGTTATTTCCTGAAGAAACACTGTTTGTGCCGACTGCATTGATCGCCGTTCCTACGTTATTAGAGTCCTGGACGTCGAGGAATGCGATGGTGCGGGTCCCCTGCGGGTCGATTTCCCATTGGGTTCCGGTCGTGATGCTCCGCAGCGATAACAACTGTCCACTCGCACCACTGAGGTTAAGGGTGTTTTCTACTGTTGTCCCGGTGGCACTCGGGAAGGTCAAGGTCGCAGCAGAGGTCACATTTTTGGTCAGATTAAAAAAGGTAGTGTTGCCACCGGAGAGGGATTGTCCCGTGCCGTCCAGAATCACCGTCCCTCCGTTGGCTGTAAATGTTCCTCCGCTGGTATTCCAGGTGGTGCCGGAAAACTTCAAATCGCCGGAAGTGGCTATTAATTCGCCGCCGGTAATAGACAAATTTCCGTTGATATCCCATATGCCTGCGGCGCTTGCGGAGTTGAATATGCCGCCGGAAACAGTAAGACCAGAGGCGGTTATATTATTCCCGCCCGTAGCCAAACTGCCATTTGTAAGGGTCATAGTGCCGAGAGAAGGGTTGCTTCCGATGGAACCTGAGAATGTAACTGGATCAGTGGTCATAACTTCAAGGTTACCTGGGCCGTCAACTGTTGAATTAAATGATATCGTTCCGGTAGTGCCGGCGACGCCTGCCTTAAGTGTTGCTCCGCTATTGATGGTTACGGCCCCAAAAGTAAGGTCGCCTCCGTCAGGCTTAACTGTGGCATTCCCGCTTACAGTTGTTGTGCCCAGGGCCACGGGGTCACTTGATGTCGCGATGGTTCCGTTAAGGGTTGTAGAGGATGGATTGGTGGCATTTCCGGTTGTTTCTATGCCGCCGTTGAAGGTCAGCGTGTCACCAGAGGCGTTCCCCAACCCTACCGTCCCTGTATTCAAGAACTCGACGAGATTCGTGATTGAGGTTCCATTGCCGTGAAGTTCGACATTATAACCCTTGTTCGTCGTGGTAATAAGTGCCTGTGTTGCAAGCGCTCCTGTAAATGTTATATTGGCGCCGGCTGTTGTATCTGATAGAGCTACTGTACCTGCCGCGACACTGCTGTTAAAAGTAGTCCCGTTACTATTGGTAATCGTCAGGGTTTGAATTTGTGTGCTTCCTCCAATCGCTCCCATTACTGAAATAATTCCGCCGGTTCCCGCATCCAGAGTAAGGCTCACCGCTCCGTCGACTGTCCCGCCTAATGTAACATTGGCGCCTCCGGTATTTCCGCCGTCGGTGGTTTCAAGTGTTGCGACTTCGGCAAGGACTACTCCTGTATCAGCATCACCTATAGAAATCGTATTGCCTAATGTTCTGATCTTTCCGTCGAGAGTCACCGCACTCGGAGTAGTGGCAGTTACTCCTCCATTGAACGTAAGTATATCAGTCGAATAATTCCCAAGCGCAAGCGTGCCTGTATTCAAAAAGGTGCATGAATTGGTGATTGAACAGGCGCCATTCAACGCTAAGGAATAAGCACCCGAGGGAGCTGACAGCGTTGTGGCTGTCAGTGAAGCGGCTGTCTTTGTACCCGTGCCGCCAAAAGCAATGCCATAATAGTCACCGTTGGCGGGCACAAGTTGAGTGCCACCGTCGTAGGTTACTGTCCCGGTACCTTTCGTAAATGTCCCCAGATTTGGAGACGCTCCCCTGAGAATAAGGTTTCCAGCACCAGTGAATTTAACCGCTCCACCAGATGCAGTAAAAGATCCGACAGCTTCAAATGTTCCTGTGGAAATGCTTAATGTGCCGCTAACGATAGAATCGTTTGCAACAGCAAGAGTTGCACCTGAATCAATATAAAGAGTTGCTGTTGAATCAATTGTAAGTGTTCCACATGAACCGGCTCCAGCCAAACGAGGTGTACCAGCAGGTATTGTAACAAGATCATCGGAAGCAGGAATACCCGAAGGGGTCCAGTTAGCGGGATCTTCCCAATTAGTATTCGTGTCTCCATTCCAGCTTCTTGCGGTTGGTAACTTCACATTTGTATAAGGATCAATTGCCAGCGCGGGCGCAGCTATCCGACCTGTCGAATATTCCAGTTTCCAGTTTCCATCAAAAGCTTTACCCCCTGTAACATCCGTTGAGGAAGCGACATCCGCGCCGGTAAGATCGGAAAAGTATTCAACAAAAACCTTGCCCTTATCTGTTGCCGCCAGATTGCAGGCATATAGCAGAATATCTCCGTTTTCGGCCAGGGCCCGTCCCCAGGGACTGATCCGATCCCCGTGGTCCCTGAGAAAATCCTTGTCAATCCGCTTCCCGTTCAGGACAAAATACCCTGGACTGCCGTGTGAGATAATGTGGATAGCGGAAAGGTTCCCCTTCCCTTTCAGATGCGCTGAAATCTGCGCGACCCCATCCACTCCCGGGGAAAGTCTCACCACTTCGGCCCCCTTGGGCAGTTGCGCTACAATCTTTTCTATCTCAGGAACCGACGGGTCGATGAAGACCACCTCGGAGGGGATTTGGTCGTAACCTGCATCTTTTTCGGAGGCAAAGTTGACATCGTCGCTGGGTAAGGCCCCGAACGCCCCGCCGTTCAAACAGAGGATCCCAACAAACAACAACCCCGCCGTGAAATTGATCATCTTTTTTGCGAGCATTTTCTCACCTCTACATAAATCCAGAAGAATATAGCTTCCCTTACGGACCATCCTGATCAGTCTGCTCAAATGAATTTTTGCATCTCTA
>CALCGJ010000216.1 GCA_937900965.1 uncultured Bacteroidota bacterium
CATTTCTGAGGAGCTGCTGCTTCAATACAACATTCCCTTTGACCTGCTGAAACCGTTGATCAAACAAACTGCGTCTAATATCCGGCATTCAGACCTGTTCTCCCTGCAAACCGGCCCTGCCGTCAGAGGAGATAATCAAATCATCGAAAAACACCTCGAACTACTTAAAGATCAGAAATCCTACCTGGAGATCTATGACATGATCAGTAAGCAAATTATTCAACATAAACACCGCAATGACAAACTATAAATCACAACTGAGAAAAATTACCACTTTTATCTTTGATTACGATGGTGTGCTTACCGAGGGGACGATTATCATGACCGAACACGGGGAGGCGCTCCGGATCTCCAACATCAAAGATGGGTACGCAATGCAGCTCGCCGTTAAAAAAGGATACCGGATAGCCATTATTTCCGGTGCCAACTCGAAGTCCATGGTTCATAGGCTGAAAGCGCTCAGGATCACGGATGTATTTCTGGGTATTGGGAATAAACTTGAAACCTTTCATAACTACCTGAAAAACAATTCAATCACTCCATCAGAGGTTCTTTTTATGGGAGATGATATCCCTGATTATGAGATCATGAAGGAGGTGGGGATGCCAACATGTCCGGCCGACGCAGCAGAGGAGATCAAAGAGCTGTCTGCCTACATCAGTAATCTCCCTGGCGGGAAAGGGTGTGTTCGTGATGTCATTGAACAGGTGATGAAGGTTCAGGGTAAATGGATGAACGATGATGCTTTCACATGGTAAAAAACTGACGATCTGGAATTGGATCACCGGTGTAGCCCGGCTTATCAGGCTTCCAAACCTGGTAATAATTGTACTTATTGAGTTTCTGCTCCGTTATGGAGTACTCAAGCCAATCCTTTTCCATGGTCAAACGGAATTTATAACGGGGTTGCCTGATTTCTGCATCTTCGCTGTGGTCACTGTTCTATTGGCTGTCGGAGGGTATGTGATCAATGACTATTTCGATCAAAAAATTGACCGTATTAACCGTCCGGAGCAGTTGGTAGTCTCCCGATTGGTTTCCCCACGGATGGCAATGAAGATCCACATTCTGGTCAATGCTATTGCTATCATCCTCGGTTTTTATCTGGCGTTTCGGATTCAATCTCTCTGGTTTGGACTACTTTTCCCCTGTGGTGCTATGCTTTTCTGGCTTTACTCAGCTCGCTGGAAGCAACTCCTGATCTGGAAAAACCTGATCGTAGCCTTGATCTCTGCCATGCTGATTATGCTGGTTCTTCTGTTCGAGTTTCTCCATCTGCGCTTGAACCCTGAATACTTTGCCAGCGTTATAGGATCTCTTGAAGGTGTGTTCGGGATATTTTTGGCGTATGCCTGTTTTGCATTCCTGGTAAGCTTGTTCCGGGAGATCGTCAAGGACATGGAGGACTTGAAAGGAGATGAACAGTTCGGAACCAGGTCGCTTCCCTCCGTGATAGGAATTGCTTGGTCGAAAGTCGTGGTGGTGGTACTGGTACTTATCACCATGTTGCTGCTTACATACGGCCAGATCATTATTTATCAGTTCGGACTTGAGATGTTGTTCTGGTATTTTGCAATCACTGTCCAGTTGCCGGCGTTAGCCATGATTATTACCGTAATCCGGGCGAAAAGGAGAGAGGAATTTCGCTTTGCGAGCAGTTTGGCGAAACTGATAATGTTCACGGGGATTTTATCATTGTTGATCCAGTCTTTTAATTATTGATGTGATAAACAAGAGATTACAAGACTTCAAAATCATTCTGGCTTCCCAGTCGTCCCGCAGGCACTACCTCCTAAAGGAGCTCGGGCTTGATTTTGAGATCATATCAACAGATGTTCGGGAGGAGTACCCTGATATATTGACTCCACCTGAGATCGCTACCTTCCTGGCAGAAAAAAAAGCAGAAAGTATTGACACATTGCGAATGGAGGAGAAGATGATCATTATTGCTGCCGATACAATTGTTTCTCTCGAAGGGGAGATCCTGGGCAAACCCGGGAATTACGAAGAGGCGCTCACCATGCTGAAGAAATTGTCAGGGAAACAGCATGATGTTATCACAGGGGTATGCATCAAATCCCGAGACAAAAAGATACTGTTTCACGTCTCTTCAAAAGTCTATTTCAAGGAACTTTGCGACGACGAGATCGACTATTATATCACTAATTTCAAACCATACGACAAGGCTGGCGGTTACGGCATCCAGGAGTGGATCGGATACATCGGAATCTCGAAGCTCGAAGGATCTTTCTTCAATGTGATGGGACTCCCTGTCAAGGAGGTATACGAAGAGCTGCTCAAAAATTATTCCTATCTTTGCTGAGTTAGATCAGCATTGACATGCAGGAAAAACCCCTGATTTTTATTACCAACGATGACGGCATTACCGCCCCGGGTTTGCGTGCGTTGATTGATGTAGTGAGGCCTGTGGGAAGAGTGGTTGTAATTGCCCCCGACAAACCCCAGTCAGGCACTTCACACGCTGTTACCATGCACCATCCATTACGCCTCAACCATATAAACAGTGAACCTGGTTATGATGAGTACAGTTGTGATGGAACGCCGGTTGACTGTGTCAAGTTGGCTTACAAGATTGTGCTTGACCGGCGACCTGATCTGCTTATATCGGGGATCAACCATGGATCCAATTCCTCCATCAACATTATATATTCAGGCACCATGGCTGCAGTGTTTGAAGGGGCGATGGCGGGTGTTCCTTCCATCGGCTTTTCTTTGTTGCAATATAAAGAAGATGCTGATTTTTCGGGAGCCAGTGCCTATGCCGACCGAATCATCCGGAAAGTCATGTCGCGAAAATTGCCTGAAGGGATATGCCTGAATGTCAACATTCCTGACGTCCCTGTCAGTGAAATAAAGGGAGTCAGAATTTGCAGGCAGGCTGGAGGGACATGGCTGGAGGACTTCGATATCCGTAAGGATCCAAAAGGGCGGGATTACTACTGGCTTAAAGGGATTTTTGCCCGGATTGGCGACGGGGAAGATACGGATGAACATGCCCTTGAACACAATTTCGTTTCCATTGTTCCGGTAAATTTTGATTTTACCGATTACCCCGCAATAGAGGAGTTGAAGAGATGGGATTTCTCCTCTTGATTATCCTATGAATTATTACATTATCGCCGGGGAAGCTTCAGGTGACTTACATGGGTCCAACCTGATACATGCGTTGAAAGAGCGTGACCCGACTGCCAATATTCGCTGTTGGGGAGGTGATCTCATGAAACGGGCTGGGGGAGAACTGGTGAAACATTACCGCGATCTTGCCTTTATGGGTTTCTGGGAAGTGCTTGTTAACCTTCCGACAATAATCAAGAATCTTCGCTTTTGTGAAAAGGATCTCCTGGCTTCGAAGCCTGATGTTCTGATTCTGATCGACTACCCGGGATTCAACCTGCGGATAGCCAGGTTTGCCAAACGACACGGGATCACGGTGTTTTACTATATCTCCCCGCAACTCTGGGCATGGAAGAGTTCCCGGGTCAGGGTCATCAAGGAGTGTGTTTCACGTATGTTTGTGATTCTCCCTTTTGAACAGGAGTTTTATCTGAAATATGACTATCCGGTTGATTTTGTTGGACATCCGCTCCTGGACGCTATCCCTGAAAATAGGGTGACAGGAGATCGGTCGTTGTTTGTGAGGCGGAATAAACTCACTGAAAAACCAATTATTGCATTACTTCCCGGAAGCCGGAAACAGGAAATCAGAACCATGTTGCGAAGGATGCTTGAGGTGACCCCCTCGTTTGATGGATACCAGTTTGTTGTTGCCGGAGCACCCTCGGTCGATCCGGCATTCTATGATCCAATTACCGGAGATATACCCGTGACTGTGATTTTTGACCAGACTTACGACTTGTTGAGATATGCTGAAGCTGCACTGGTAACTTCCGGCACTGCCACACTGGAAGCAGCGCTATTGGGAACTCCTGAGGTGGTTTGTTACAGGGGAAGTTCGCTCTCATTCTGGATAGCCCGCCGGATAGTTCATGTTCCGTTTATCTCCCTGGTTAATCTGATCATGGAGAGAGAGGTGGTAAAGGAGCTTATTCAACACCAGCTTACCAGCGAGAACATTATACACGAATTAGACCGATTGCTGGATACTGCGACGAGGACCTTGATGAAACAGGAATTTGATGAACTTACTTTGAAGCTTGGAGGAAGCGGTGCATCTGCCAGAACTGCCAGGCTTATGATACAATATTTAAAGGATAAATAAGTTAAACTATACAAAAAAAACATCGAATGAGTAGTACATTTACGTTTACTTTCAGAATTGGATTTCTGCTATTGATGCCCGGGTTATTGTTCACATCATCTATCCATGCTCAACAGGTAGGAACAAACACGAATCAACAGAAAGAGTTGCAACAGCAGCGCTCGAATGCCATGGGTTTAGACTCTGCGGCAACTACCATCTTTCCCCCCAGAAAAGCACTTACAGAGACAGAAAAAGAGGCCCAGCGTCTCTATATGGAAGGCTCAAAAAAGGGAAAAGCGGGAGATTACCTGGGATCTATTGAAGATTTGACACAATCGCTTACCCTGGTTGAAAATGGCAATACGTTTATGAAACGGGGTTTTGGATATCTCTTTTCAAGTCAATATCCCCTGGCTCTTCAGGACTTTAATGATGTGCTGCGGATCTCCCCGTCAAACAGGGAAGCTATCTTCGGAAGGGGTGTGGCCCGGTTTGAAATGGAAGACTATGCAGAATCCGAAGTTGATCTTAAACAGTATCTTGACCTTGTGAACATCAATGCAATGGCGTTTAATTATATGGCAGCCATCTGTTTCATGAGGCAGGATTTCCAGTGTGCATTGAAAAATTATTCTGATGTGATCCGGTGTGACTCACTCTATCTCGATGCCTATACAAACAGGGCGATGATCAGGCATTATCTCCGCGATTACAAAGGTGCCCTCGAGGATTACGATGTGGCCGTCATACAGAATCCCACCGACAAAAAGATTTATAACAACCGGGCTGCTGCCAGGATGTTGTTGAAGGATTACACCGCCGCCCTGGAGGATTTCAACCGTGCCATAGAGTTGGACCCCCTTTATGCTGATGCATATAATAACCGGGGGCGCGTACGTTATTACTTGGGGGATGTTGAAGGAGCCTGCTCCGACTGGCAGAAGGCACTCACTTTTGGGATCGAAGCGTCACGTGAACTGATCATCCAGAATTGCAAATAGCTCTGTTGTGCGAATCCTGCTACTATCCGGACTCCTCATCTTCTGTATGCCATTGTTTTCACAACAAACGCAAAAAGAGTTGATTACAAGCGGTATCACCAAGGCAAAACTGGGAGACTACCAGGCTGCAATGGTTGATTTCAACAAGGCGATCCGATTAGATAGCACTGATGGGGAACCTTATTACAACCGGGGAATTGTAAAAAGTGAGCTGAAAGATTACCGGGGGGCAATTGCCGATTTCAGCATCGTAATAAAACTATCTCCTTCATATCCTGAACCATGGTATAACAGGGGTGTTGCCAGGGACTATCTTCAGGACTATAACGGTGCTTTTCTTGACTACTCCAAAGCTATATCTCTGAAAGCCGATTATCCCGAAGCCTATCACAACCGGGGATTAGCACTGTTTGACCTGGGTCGGTTTGATGAAGCTATCCAGGATTTCTCACGGGCTCTTGTCTATTCTCCCGGATTTGCGGAAGCCTACTATAACAGGGGGTTGGCGAGGTTTAATAAGGGTCAGTTCCTGGAGTCCATCAACGATTTTAACGAAGCGATTGATCTGGACTCCCGGCAAGCGGAATATTTTTCCAGCAGGGGAGCTGCTAAAGCTTCCAGAGGTGAATACCAGGAGGCTATCATCGACCTGAATGAAGCAATCTTTTTAAGGCCGTCTGATATCAATCCCAGGTTGAACAAGGCTCTGGCATTTATGTACTTAAAGCAATACCATGAAGCCGAGTTAGTATACACCAGGATCATCAATCTCGATCCGGTCAATAGTGAAGCTTTCACCAAACGGGGTGTTACCCGACAGCTCCAGGAGGATTTGATCGGAGCTTGCGAAGACTGGAATACTGCTTCATCCCTGGGTTCTGACAACGCCGGGAAATACATCAAAAAATTTTGTGACCACTGAGGTATTACCTTTTCTCTTTTTCCGGATTAATGGACTGAGAGAAACGATTGATACCAATGAATCCATGGAAGCCTTTTCCACTGATCCGCCTGCTGATTCCATTTCTGGCCGGGGTGATCTGTGCCCTGTTGAGGAAAGAGTGGCAACCTGATGACATCCGGTTGATTGGGATCAGCGGATTTCTAACCGTTCTTTTGCTTGTGCAAACGGTTTTTGGCAAACTCCTTTTCAGTCTGCGATGGGTTCCTGGTTTGATTATCTGTCTGTTGATGTGCTGTCTGGGAATTCTTACAGTACAATCCAATAGAGAAAGAACAGTTGTCAAAAAGAAACTACCCACTGCCAACTGCCCAATGCCAACTGTTGACTGCCCGCTTTTTGTAGCTGAGATTCTTGAACCTCCAGGGCATACAACTAAAAGTGTAAAACTAATCGTCAGCAAGTTTGAACCTGACACCATAACGAATGTACTGACCAGGTGCGGAAAGACATTGCTGTTCTTAGAGAAGGATTCCAACGCACTGGCGCTCCTGTTTGGTGATTGGATCCTTGTCTCGACCACCTTAAAACCAGTAAAAGACGAATCCAACCCATACGGTTTTGATCCGGCCTCCTATTATGGACGAAAAGGAGTATACAACCAGGGTTGGGTGGAATCAAGCGGATGGAGACGAGTTGGCCTGCAAACAGGTACCTCCTTAAGGCGACTCGCATTTTCGCTTCGGGACAGATTATTAAAAATTCTTCGGGAAAATTCCCTGCAAGGGGAGGAGTTTGCCATAGCCTCTGCTATCCTGCTTGGATATACCGGAGAGATAGGCAAAGAGTTGAGAAAAGGATTTGCCGCCAGTGGTGCTATGCATATTCTGGCAGTCTCGGGGATGCATGTTGGCATCATTTTTC
>CALCGJ010000217.1 GCA_937900965.1 uncultured Bacteroidota bacterium
TGGGTTGTGTTGGCAATATCTTCCATCACCAGGGAGTGGATTCCGAATGCCTCTCCGATCGATTCGATTACCGAGGTGTCATACACACCTGTGACATTCACCCAGGTAACCATCGGACTGTTTTTCAACGGGAGGATCTCGGAGATGTTTTTTATTTCTTTTTCCGAAAATTCATCATCATGGTACTCCATCACCTGAATCTTAACCGGAGCTTCACGCTTCCTTCCGACATATTTGACGGTTCCTGGTGAAGCCGTGTGAGTCGCAATACGGGGTAACAATTTCGAGATCCGGAATCTCTTCAGGATGGATTCTGTTGTCATAACATCGAATTAAGTAACAGGGTTATTTCAACGACTAATATACGGAATTAACATCCAGAATTGCATTTTTTGTACATTTATGGTATGAAAAACAACCTGGGTATTGTTTATCTGCAGATGAAAAAGATTGAAATTGCACTCTTTACCGGAATAGTTTTGATCGTCGTAACAGGACTCTGGTCATGTAAGAATTCCGAACCCGGAGGAGATCCCAATCTGTTGACCTGGATCAACTGCACAGGAACAGATATTGATACAACCACCTACTACGTTTCCACTACCGGTGATAATGCCAATAGCGGCAGGAGTCCGGCAACCGCTTTCAAAACACTTGGCAGGGCTTTCACCATAATCCGGCCAGGAGGAACCATCCGGATTCTTGCAGGTACATATTATGAAGGTATTGTTTTGAGTATCTGTGGGAATGCAAGTATCCCGATTACAGTGGAGGGCTACCAGGGGATTCCGGTACTTGACGGACAGGGAGTCATTGCCATGGGACTATTCTGTTCAGAGTGCACAAACATGATATTTAAAAATCTCAGGATCCAGAACTACACCGATTTAGGTATAGGGTTCGATAAATGCAACACCATTCTCATCAGAGACCTTGAGGTGCTGGAGAATGGCCATGCAGTACAAATGACTGGCTGGGAACTGGAGGGGTATGGTATTCATGTGGACTATTCCGAAAATATAGAGATCCGTAATAACAACGTTTATCGTAACGGTCCTGATCCACAAATCTTTCCCAACTTTCTTATGGGGACCGGGATAAACACCTTCGGCAATACCAATGTAGTTATCGCAGATAATGTCTCCTACCAGAACATTGGCGGTGGTATCCTGGTGGAGGATAGCTGGGATGTACTTGTGGAACGCAATGAGATTTATGAAAATAATCTGGATGCAACCTCAGATGGATGGTGGGATGGCGGGATATGGCTTGATGGAGGAGGCAATGTAATCATCAGGGACAACAATATCCATGATAACCTGGGCCCTGGACTGGAGGTCAGTAATGAAGATAACCAGTGGATAAGAGGCTATGTGCTGGAGAATAACGTCAGTACCAACAACTACTATGGTATCTATCTCTGGAATTTTGGCACCACTACATGGCCTGATACTGCGATCATCAAGGATGTCAATAACAACTTTTCAGGAAACTCAGTTCAGAATATCTGGATAGCACCATAGTGGGCAGTTGGCAGTTGGCAGTTGGCAGTTGGCAGTATGCAGTTGGCAGTATGCAGTCTTCTGTGGGCAAATACTAGCTGGCATCCAGTCATCCAGTCATCCAGTTATCTAGGATCCAGAACCTGCGTACAACCTCTGCTTACTGAAAAACTTAAGCAGGACCTGGTCGGAAAAAAAGGTAAAGAGGATAAGGAATCCTGCACCCGTTACGAGTTGCCAGTGTTCGACAATTAGGAGAAGGAACGGATTGAGGGACTCACGAAGGGGGAATATCAGGCAGACAAGCAGCACTACAAGGGATCCTGCAACGATACCGGTTTTCATGGCAAATTCCCGGATCAGCTCTCTCCAGGTAAGCCGCTTCTCAACTTTCCGTAAAAGGGTATCTGTAAAGGAGAGAGAGAGCTCCCATTCAGGTTTCTCTTTCAGGGCTTCGGTGATCAACGCATCCAGCTCTTTCAGGTGATCGTTCTCAGGATTCATTATTGCAAAATTAGTTTATTACTTCCTTGTTTACAACAGGGCGCATATCGGGGACCAGTTGCAGGACTCCTTCACGGATCGCCTGCCGTCCACGGTTCAGGTAACTCTTGATGGTTCCGTCGGGCATCCCGGTAATCTCTTCAATCTCCTTGTAGGATAATTCCTCCAGGTAAAAGAGGGTGATAACAGTCCGGTACTGGACCGGCAGTGAGTCGATCACCCGGTGTACGATCTTTTTCATGCTGCTCTTGTCAAAGGCCTCGTCGGCCGATTCAACAGCCGGCTTATCAGAAGCAACCGGAAGATAATCATCTACAGAAACCATAATATTCTTTCCTTTTTTACGCAAATAGGTGACACTCATGTTGTAGGAGATCGTTCCAATCCAGGTGGAAAGCTTGGATTCTCCCCTGAACTTTCCTATATCTTTGAAGACTCTCAGGAAGATCTCCTGGCACAGGTCCTCGGCATCTTCCGTTTGATCTACCATCCGTAACACCATGTGCCACACCAGATTCTTGTATTTCTCAATCAGAAACCGGTTCGCATGTTCATTCCCATTCTGCACCTGCGCGATCAGCGTAGCATCATCCATTTTGTTATTTGTCGGTTATTGGGGAAAAAGGTTGCAAGGAGGATAAAAGAAAATGGTGAAATGGTGAAATGGTGAAAAGGTGAAAAGGGAAAAAAAGAATTTTGTTGCAACCTTTTCATATGTATATCGACTTATTACCCAAATGTTAATCATAAAATTACACAAAAATGGAAACCATTGAAACAATTGTCGTCGTCGGAATCGTCTTTTTTGGTATTTATAGCCTGATCAAAGTCTTTACCGATTACCTGTTAAAACGTAAAATTGTGAAAGCCGGACACCTGGATAAAGCCGGAATTCTTGAAGCTCCTCCCGCACCTTCCGGCGAAAGCAACCGCTATCCTAACCTGAAATGGGGATTGATAGCCCTGATGGCCGGTGCCGGACTGATCCTGATTGAGATCCTGGGCCGGACAGGAACAATCACCTGGCAGGATGGCCGCGACGGCTTTCTTCCTGTCGGGATAGAACTTGTTGCTATCGCAATCGGTTTTTTGGTCTATTTCTTTATTGTGAATGCAAAAGG
>CALCGJ010000218.1 GCA_937900965.1 uncultured Bacteroidota bacterium
AGGGAATATAGAGGAACCCGTTCTGGGCCGTTCCGGAAAAGTAAAAGAGATCTACGCGCTGTACGATGAAGGCCCCGTCAATGTCGTTCCGGATCAGTTCGGTCTGAAATTTCTGAATTCGGCTGTCTATTTCACCGGCGGGAACTTTGTATGGTTTTGTGAATTCCATTTTTCCTTATGAGGTTTCAGTGTTCAGGTTTCAGATTTTAGCGTTGAGCGGCAGTCAGGATCTGGCAACCGGCAACTTGTAACCGTAAACCAAAGGTTTCATCCGAAGTCTCGCGCAAAGACGCCAAGACGCTGAGGTTCACTATGCCTGATACGCGAAACTTCATGCCTTGCGGTGGATATCATTTTGAAATAGTTCCAGTCAAGAAAGTTTGTTCAAAATCAGGGATTCTCATGAGAAGAGGCTCAACGAATAATGAGCGTTCTCGCGTGCCCTGAGCAAGCCCCTTCGCTTTGTAGGACATATCACCGCATTTCGTGGGAACGAACTTGAGATACCGTCAACATACCTTTTTAGAACTTGGAATGCATGTGGCAACGATACCTTGTATCTGTTTATATTTTTCCAATTGGCTATTTTTGTTGGAGATCTTTCTGGAAGTTTGATATGCTTCCTGAAAATATCGCCATGAGGGCGAAAGCTGTTGACCAAAGGCGCTTTCAAGGGACTCAGGGTTTATTCAAGATCCTTGAGCAAGGAGGGTGGACCGTGAAAAGCCGGAACAGTGAACAGGTTCAGGAACGTAGAGTAACCGGCAAAGGGTTTTGGATTCTGCTGCTGGTGTTCTTGGTGGTGCTTCTCCTTGGGCTTTTTCTCATTCTGATGCAACGGGAGAAGCCATCCCCCAAGCCATCCCTTTCAGCATGGAAGGCTGATGTGGTCAAACAGATGATCGTGGTTCCAGTTGTCGAACCCCTGGATGCAACACCCGAAAAAACGCCCATCCCTGAGCCGCCTGCTACTCCCGCTCCAACACCGCCTCCGCCCGCTCCGCCTAAACCCCAGCGCGTCTACGAGGTAAAGCAAGGGGAATGCCTGTGGGGAATAGCTGCACGACCAGAGGTCTATAACAAGCCCGAAATGTGGACAGCCCTTTATCGCGCCAACCCGGGTGTCGTGGATTACTACTACCAGAAAGATGGCGCACCATTCGTGATCATCAATCCCGGCGTGCGGCTAAGAATTCTCGAACCGCAAGAGGTTCAGAAACTCCAGGCTGCTGTTCCCAAAAAGCTCTGGATTTTACAGCTGTCGGTTAACCGGAACATCCGTTTCGCCTTGACTTTCGCTGCCAGTCTCAAGGGGCTTGGGAGCGTGGTTTATGTGATGGAGGACACCCTGGGAGGGCAACCGTGCTATCGAGTGCGGATGGGGTTCTTCGCCGATAAAGAAAAAGCCAGAGTTATGGCCGGTAAAGTGACGAAGCGAACCGGTCATCCTGAATATAGCATCCTTTCCGCCTCCAGGAGTGAAATGGAGACGCACCTTCCCTTTCCAGAAATGCAGTCTACACTATCTGAGTCATGATATTATGGAAAAAGAGACAAGCTGTATAAATGCCATTGCTATTCTGGATTATTTAAAGAAACATCATATCGACTGTTCCAGCATTATCGGTGACCTTGCCCCCGAAATTGATAGCCTTGAAGATCCTGAGGGCTTCCTGAGAGATCCCAATAACTGGATTTCCTGCAGTGTAATTTCCAAACTCCTACCCCAAACTGAAATCGCCTGTTACGCATGGCCGAACGGTACGAACGTCGTTACGAATTGAAGCGTCGGGGGTACGATGGGGGTCGGATTACCAAAAGGGTAGCTGAGATCCAGCGTCCCCATTTGCATTGCCGATACAACATTGGCCTGAAAGCGTTCGGGTTGGTGATATCCCAGAAACATAGTATCAAATGATTAGAGATGTGGCATTCTTGGCAGTTGTGAAATTATTTATCTGAAAAGCTATATTTAGTGCGTGAACGAAAAGCCTGTTCAGGCACTAAATATGTGCAGTGGAACACATATCTTTCCCAAATTATGGCAGGGGCCGGCTGCGGTCTGTTGAATCATTTCCTGCTGTGAAGATAACGGATCACCAATCAAAGCGCTGAAAGGACCGGCACAGCCTCGGCTTCGATGATTCTCTTATCCGCGGTAACGAGGGTGAGATGATAAACCAGGGCAGTGGCTGCCAGAAATCGATCCGCCGGATCCTGATGGGGAAGGGCAACCAATCGACTCTGGATTGCCACTTCCCGATTAACAGGTGCTTCCTTGAAAGGAATTCTTTGAAAAATATTACGTATTGCTTTAATCCTATCTCCTTGAAACAAGATGCGCTTTTTTTCAGCCAGCAACAGAATTTCCCATACACTGATCGGTGAAAACCAGAGCTCTCCGTCTGGATCCTCCAGTTTATCGATAATCCCGAGAGGAAGCCGCTCAGGTTCAGATGTACTCCAAAGAATAATATGCGTATCCAGAAGCAGCTTCAATCGTTCAACACCTCCCATTCTTTTTCATCTAAAACCGGCGATACCACATCTCCGGTAATTTTAAGGTTGCCCCTCATAAAGCCAAGCCAGCGATCGGATTTAGGAGGGGGAGGAG
>CALCGJ010000219.1 GCA_937900965.1 uncultured Bacteroidota bacterium
TTGGCTTCCTGATTTCACAAAACGGTACTTTTGTAACCCATCCGGTTGAAGAATTGATCATCAATGCGTCGATCTTCAGCCTGGCTGAAGAGAATGATATGCCTATGTTCAGGGAGCTTGGAAGGCACATGATCAATCGCGAGAGCGGCTTCAGCACAACTGTCTATAAAAATTTCTTCAACAATGAGGATAGCTGGCTGGCCTATGAACCGGTGCCTAGTAACGGCTGGTCGCTGGGAGTAGTATTCCCGGTTAATGAATTGATGGCGGATACCAATAGACTCAACCTGGCAATCGTCCTTCTGGGAAGTGTCGGATTAGCAGTTATATTCCTGGTGATCCTGTTGATCTCCCGATCAATTACACGACCGTTGCGTAAGCTTGCTCAGGCTGCCGAAAGCTTTGCTGAGGGTGATTTCGATGTTCAATTACCTGAGATTAAATCCGGAGATGAGATCGGCCGGTTGACCAACAGCTTCAGGTATATGCAAAAGACCCTGGCCGAAACGATTGGTAATCTGAAAGAAACCACGGAGCAACTAAGGATCTCCAACGAAAAGCTGGAGGATTACAGTAAGACACTGGAGTTGAAGGTGGAAGAGCGAACAGCCGAACTGGTTGCCAAAAACACAGAGCTTGATAGCGCCCTCCAAACCCTTAAATCGGCACAGACACAGTTGATTCAATCGGAGAAACTGGCTTCACTGGGTAAACTTACAGCCGGGATTGCTCATGAGATCAAAAATCCGCTGAATTTTGTCAACAACTTTGCAGAACTTTCAGCCGACCTGGCTCGTGAACTGAAAGAGGAGATTGAAAAGGTCCGGGACCGGCTGGAGGAGAAGGATGTAGAATACCTGACGGAGATCATCGGAGATCTGGAAAGTAACTCCCTCAAGATCCATGATCATGGAAAACGTGCCGACAGCATCATCCGGGGAATGTTGCTTCATTCACGGGGAGAGTCAGGCCAGAAGCAACCCACTGACCTGAACGCTTTGCTAGAGGAGTATGTTAAATTGGGCTACCATGGTATGCGCGCAACTGATTCGGATTTCAATATTAAAATTGAAACGTCATATGATCCATCTGTGGGTATGGTGGATGTTATCCCCCAGGACCTGAGCAGGGTCTTTTTGAACATCATAAACAATAGTTGCCAGGCAACCGCGCAGAAGAAAAGTGAACAGAGGGATTCCTATTTCCCTTTGCTCTCTGTCTCAACCAAACGAATTGACAATATCATTGAGATCAGGATCAGGGATAACGGGAAAGGGATTCCGCCGGAAATCATGGATAAAATATTCAACCCTTTTTTCACAACCAAACAGGCAGGTTCTGGTACCGGCCTTGGCCTGTCGATCAGTTTCGATATTGTGGTACAGCAACATGGCGGGGAACTTAAGGTGGATTCAAACCCGGGCGAGTTTACAGAATTCATTATTCGAATCCCTGCAATCAAGCAGGTGTAAAGACGAAAAGGAGATACATTATGAAGAATAAGACTAAAAATATCAAGATTCTGGTTGTTGATGATGAAGTAGACCTTGAACCGCTGGTAAGGCAACGCTTTCGCCGCCAGATACGGGACGGTGTTTACGACTTTCTCTTTGCGCACAACGGACTCCAGGCGCTTGCAAAACTTATCGAGCATCCGGAGATCGGTATCATTCTTTCCGATATCAACATGCCGGAAATGGATGGACTGACCCTGTTGCTGAAACTGAAAGAGCTGAAAAATCCATCGTTGAAAACGGTGATTGTCTCTGCCTATGGTGATATGGAGAATATACGCACAGCCATGAACAGGGGAGCGTTTGATTTTTTGACCAAACCGATCAATTTCGATGACCTTGAGATTACCATCAACAAAACCCTCGATGAGATCAGGCTGGTGAGGAAGTCGCAGGAGGAACATCACCAGCTGCTCTCCATTCAGCACGACCTGGCAACAGCCCATGAGATCCAGCAGGCGATCCTTCCTATGGTATTCCCTCCCTTTCCACACCGTAAGGATTTCGACATATATGCTTCTATGACTGCTGCCAAGGAGGTAGGAGGTGACTTCTACGACTTTTTCATGATTGATAATGAGCGTCTCGGATTTGTCATTGGCGATGTTTCGGGGAAGGGAGTTCCTGCTGCTATCTTTATGGCTGTGAGCAGAACCCTGATCCGGGCTACAGGGCTTAAAGGGATATCGGTGGAAGAGTGTATCGACTATGCAAACCACCTGCTGTGTAACGAAAGTACATCCTGTATGTTTGTGACAGTTTTCTATGGAATCCTGGATACACGGACCGGTGAGATCGACTATGTGAATGGGGGACACAATCCACCATATCTGATTCGGGCTGATGGCACATTGGAGAGTGTTCCACTGACCGGTGGACCGATCCTGGGATTTCTGGAAGATGAGCATTTCAAACCCGGGAAAATTCATCTTCATAAAGGTGATACACTCTATCTTTATACTGATGGAGTAACCGAGGCTTTCAACAATGATGATGAAGCGTACGGAGATGATCGTCTTGAAGCTCTGCTTCGTGCTCACGGCACCGAACCGATCAAAGAACTGATCCAAACCTCAGTTACCGGAGTTCAGGAATTTTGTGAAGATGCACCGCAATCAGATGATATTACACTGATGGTGATTCGGTATACGGGATAAGGTGGTGAACTGGCGAACTGGTGAGTAATGTTATTGCGAGGAGCCGAAGCTGCGAGCGCAGTGAAGCAGGTAGCGACGCGGCAATTGTGAGATCATGGCAATTTATGGCAATTGACAAATTATAACCTCCTGACGAAAGTTACCTTACCATCTCCCTCTTTGTAGAAATCGGAGATCCTTCCCGCTTCTGTATATCCCATCTTCATGTAGAAATGTCGGGTTGGTTCATATTTTTCAAGGCAGGATGTCTCAGCAATAAGATTCCTTCCCCCCTGTTCCCTGACCTGTCGTTGGGTCTCTTCCAATAATAATTTTCCAATTCCTGCTGCCCGCATATCATTATGTGTGATTATCCAGTAAAGGTCAAAACTGTGCTCGGTACCTCCGATTAGCCCGAAGCAGCTATATGCAGCTGTCACTCCGTCAAGTTCGGCGAAAATAAACTGATATGAACTTCTATCCCCGTCTCGCAGCTTCTCAACCGCCAGTTCAACAGCCAGCTCTACCTCGAAGTCATAGAAAAATCCAGAAGAAATTGCAATATCCCTGATCCTCGTTTCGTCGCCCGGACGAATTTCTGTTCTGAAAGTCACGCTTGTCATTGTTTAATATTGTCGTTTACCGGAGCCGCAATGAATTGCGGCTGTACTTTCTGGATTTCTGCCTACTGCCTACTGCCTACTGCATCTTCGAGTATCCTCCTTACGGCTTCCGTAAAGGAATATCCCGCCTGGTCGAGTGCAGCGGCAAATCCTCCAGAAAGTGACAGGCATGGATTGGCATTGATGTCAATGATTAGCGGAATCCCGTCTTCAGTCACCCGAAAATCAATCCGTGCATAGCCTTTCAACCCAAATCCACTCCAGCAGGCTTCACACAGGCCAACTAGCCTAGTGTGAAGTGCTTTGTCTTTCTCTCTGGCCTGAAAGGTACGGGAAGTATGCGAATATTCAAATGATTGTTCGTCCCATTTAGACTGATAACCCAGGATTTTGGGTTTGCCTGCCGGAAAATCCCTGAACTCCATCTCTGCAGGGGGCAGCACTTCAGGACCGTTTGAGCCTGCCAGGATGGAGATGTTGAATTCCCGGCCTTCAATGTATTCTTCGATGAAATAATGCGCTTTACTTTTACTTTTTGCAACCTCCTTCATGCGCTCGTCCTTTCCTTCGAAAACACTCGATTCATCCAAATCCAGGGAGCCTTCCTCCCAGATGGGTTTCAGGATGTAGTGTGTATCCGGATCCAACGAAGTTGTCTCATTAACGCTAACCCACTGTGGAGTAGGTAGCTTGAGCCGAACCAGTTCACGTTTTGCCAGCACTTTATTTGAAGTGAGGAACATCGGAGTTACAGGGGACCCCGAATAGGGGATACCCAGCGAGCTGAAAATGGATGGAGCGATAAATGCAAACTCTCCTTTGTTATCAAGCGACTCTACCAGGTTGAAAAGAATTTCTGGCTGTGCATTCCTGATTTGATCGATTGCCGTTTCAAGGTTCAGCCCCATCTCCATTCTTGCCACCTCATATCCAAGTTTCACACAGGAGCTGCCAACCAGTTCCGCCTGCTCCAGCACATCCAGCTCATCGGCTCCTGCGTTGGAAGAGAGTTTATTTGTAACTATCAGGATCTTTTTTTTCATGATCCGGGATGTCGGTTATTCCTCTCCAGCGCCGAATCCATGATCTCCCCGATAAGTTGCTCATATGTATAGCCATTGCGGTAGGCCAGAATTGGCAGGTCGGAGTGAACAACATCGAGCCCGGCCAATGGGTTGACCTCGATGAATGAGGGTTTTCCATGCCTGTCATACCGGATGTCGACCCGCCCGCCGTCGCGGCACCCCAGAATATTCCAGGCCTGGATGGCCAGATCGGTACAAGCATCCCTGACAGTATCTTCCGGCACCGAATAGGAAACGAGCTCTTCGTAGTTGGCTTTTGTCTCCAGGGAGTAAATCCCTGATGCGCTATCCTTTTCATATACGATCTCCATAATCCCTACCGACCTGCTTTTCGTTCCTGTTCCGGTAATCCCAACCGTGAACTCCCGCCCGGGGAGAAACTCTTCCACCAGAAGGCCGCCAGGATATTGTCTAAGCATTTCCCTGCAAACAGCATGAAGTTTCTGGCTTGAATTTACCCTTGATCTTCCTGAAATCCCTTTTCCGGTACCTTCTGCAACCGGCTTGATGAACAGGGGAAATTCCAGGTTATCATTGAGGATATCGGCTTCAGTTTGTACCACGAAAAAAGCCGGTGTATTCAATCCGGCATCGCGGATCACCCTTTTGGTCATCCCTTTGTGAAGGGTGAGTGAAAGGACCATTGGATCGGAGAAGGTGTAAGGGATATTGTATGCATCCAGCAAACATGGAACCTGTGCCTCTCTTCCGATACCATGGAGCCCTTCGCTGATGTTGAAAACCAGGTCCCACCGGTCTCCCTTCACAAGCCTGCCCGCAAGTTGTCTTACATGTCCGATCCGGTCGGTTGCATATCCCAGGCTTTGTAAGGCATTTTCAATTCCTTCGATAGTTGAATCCCGGTCAAATTCTGCTGTCTCTTCCAGGGAATATCCTTCCTTAAGGTATTCCGACTTGAGGTCAAACGTAAGTCCTATTCTCATTTCTATCCTACATCATCCGGGTAACGGAATACCCGGCCTTCATAGTTCATCAACCTGGCATAGCCCTCCTCATGGCCCTGGTAATATTCGGGCAGGAGCGGGATTTTGCCGCCGCCTCCCGGGGCATCAATGACGAATTGCGGAACGGCATAACCGGATGTATGGCCCCGCAGTCCACGGATGATCTCCAGACCTTTGCTGATAGGCGTGCGAAAATGACCGGATCCGGGAATGGGATCACATTGATAGAGGTAATAGGGCCTCACGCGGATTTTTAGAAGGCCATGCATCAATTTTTTCATGACCTCCACCTCATCGTTGATCCCTTTCAGAAGCACAGTCTGGCTTCCCAGGGGAATGCCCGCGTTTGCAAGTAGTTCACACGCCTCTTTTACTTCGGGAGTGAGTTCATCGGGATGAGTAAAATGGATGCTCATGAAAATGGGATGGTACTTCTTTAGCATATTCACAAGTGATTTTGTGATACGCTGGGGAAGAACAACTGGCACCTTCGACCCAATGCGGATGATCTCGACATGGGGTATTCGCCTCAACCGTGAAAGGAGGTACTCAATATGAAAATCGGGCATTGTGAGCGGATCTCCTCCGGATA
>CALCGJ010000220.1 GCA_937900965.1 uncultured Bacteroidota bacterium
GCATAACGGTCATACCTGCTTTTTTAAACTCACGGGCAAGTGTTTTCGATACCTCTTCATCTTCTAAGGGAACCACATTCGGCATAAGCTCAATAAGGGTGACCTTGGTCCCGATTGAGTTGTAGAAATAGGCAAACTCTGAACCGATTGCCCCGGAACCAATAACAACCATTGACTTCGGCTGTTTTGGTAAATTCATTGCTTCCCTATATCCGATGATCTTCTTGCCATCCTGCTTGAAATTTGGGAAATCCCTGGAGCGAGCCCCCGTGGCAATAATGATATGCTTTGCTGTATATTCCTGTAAAGACGGGGCATGCCCCGTCTCTACACCCTCTGAACCAACAGAGGCATGCCCCGTCTCTACGCGGACAATTTTCCCCGGCATTACCTTTCCTGTGCCAACGATCACGTCGACCTTGTTTTTCTTCAACAGGAATTGGATCCCTTTGCTCATCTGGTCTGCCACTCCACGGCTGCGTTTGACAATGGCTTCAAAATCAGGGGTGGCTTCACCAGCTGTTATACCATAATCAGATGCGTGTTTCAGGTAATTAAACACCTGGGCACTCTTTAGCAGAGCTTTGGTTGGGATGCAACCCCAGTTCAGGCAAATTCCACCTAATTCGGCACGTTCCACAACGGCTACTTTAAATCCAAGCTGAGCAGCCCTGATGGCAGCTACATATCCACCCGGGCCGCTGCCAATGACGATAATATCATAGTTCATATCTGGTACGTTTTAATCTGCTAAATTACGAAAAAATGATAAGAATTGAAAGCAGATGCCGGATACCTGATGCCTGATAAAAGGATACGCGATTTGTGATACAGGATACGCGATAAGCGATGTTGAACCCTGAATCGGGATCACCAATTCACCAGTTCACCAGTTCACCAACTCACCAACTCACCAGCTCGCCAGTTCACTAGTTCACCAATTCATTATATTTCTTCCACGCCCTGAAAAACCTCACCGCCGACAACAGCAACGGTGTGGACATAGTGATAAAAAAGAGGGATATCCACTGCTGGTCAATCAAGCCGGTTTTTCGGACAAGGACTCCGAAGGTGATCATGATCACCATCAGCAGATAACTTTTCCAGTCGAAAAAGGAGAATATGCATGGACGAAGGATCTCGAGGGAACGGATACGTGTGATATGTTTGAGTGAAACCCTAAGAAACAGTAGATGGAACAATACCAGGCCGGCCAATATTGCAAGAGGGATTTTCAACCAGAGGTAAGGCATTTCAGGTAACATCCGGATGCCTCTGAACAACAGAAATCCACCCGCAAATAACCAAACTGTTGTGGCCACCAGTAGTAGGTGCCGTTTAGGAATTCCCGGTTTAAGATTTTTTTTCAATACGCAGTCACTAAGACACAAAGTTCACAATTTTTTTCTCAGGACCTATTGAAATCTTCCCTCAGTTAGAAGCATTTAAAACTATATTTTCCTATTGATATTTTGTGTCCTGTTGGAATGTAGGAAACTCCTGTGCGGGATAATCAGGTAAGGAGGTGTGAGAGGTGCACCGGTGGACTATCAGCTCACCGGCCGCCTACTCCTTTAGATTTGCATCGATTCGTTTCAGATCTATTAATTGGATTTTTTCTTTATTTCACTGTGAGAAATAAGGTTATCCGGATTTTTACTTTCTTCGTTTGCCAATAATAGTTCCTGTTTTTCCTCCTCGGACAATTTATTCCAAAGAATCCCATCTTTAGAGGCCCTCTTTCGTAACATCAATTCATAGAACTTCCGTAGAAGATTTTCATTCTCGATGCTATCAATAAGCTGATGGAAGTTATTTTTTATCTCAAGTGTTATCATGGTCAAAAGATTTACAACAAATATAACAAACTTTCACCTGTGTCACTCGTTAATCGTCATTCGTTAATCTAGTATGCATCGCACCGAAAATGCATTCGCCCGGTAACTCGGATAATATGAGACCGAATGATCGTAATCATCTATTACATGCGCCCATGCCTTCCATGGACCATGTGAAGATGATGACCAGAAGAAGGTGGCAAATCCGTCATACTCCCAACCTTTGTTAAAAAACTCAGCTCCTGCCATAAGAGCATTGAATCCGGAATAACCTGAGTACTTCAATGGCGCCCCGGCAAAAGCATTGTTGGTCCAGTTGGCAAAAAGAGTATTAAAGTCAGCTTCTGACGGCACATGCCATCCGGGAGGACAAAATCCTTGTATCTCTTGTACATCAAAGTAACACATCAACTCGTCCCACTGGTAATATGAGGGACGAGGGACGAGAGACGAGGGACGAGAATATTTTTCCGGTATGCAATTATCTCGTTGTGGTACAGTATGAGGAATTTCACTCCCATAATCCAGGTTCGCTGCCATCCAGCACTGACTTCCGATTTGAACTGTTGGATAAACCGAACTGTCCCGGATATCCAGAAGCCATGAGCCACAAGCCATGAGGGATGAGGGAAGTACGTGGATAGTACGGCTTTTCTGTTGCGAACAGAGTGCAAAATTTGTATAGCTGTAGGTGATCTGGTGAATTCCCGGGCCTGCAATAAAAGGATCGAATGTCCAGCTTGTCCCACCTGTCACACCTGTCCCACTGTACATTCCCCCCAAAGGAATCCCTCCCCGGAGTTTGATTGGTTTGGCGTTGATGGTGGTAATGGTATCAAAACAGGCAGCAAAAGAAACAACCGGTTGTTCTCCTATTTGCATGGTAATAGTATTGGATATGGCAGGGTTACCAGTGATACAATCTTGGTTTGAAGTTAAAATACAGGATACAACATCACCATCAGCTGGTAAATAGGTGTAATTCGGATTATTCCCTCCAACATTGAATCCATTCACTTGCCATTGGTAGCCCGGCATATTACCACCGTTTGTTGGTGTTGCGGTGAAGGTGACCGGGATTCCTCCACAAATAGGATTAGCTGAAGGTGTGATTGTGATGCCAACAGGTAGTAATCGGTTTACAACCATGGTTATCGTCTCACTGATGGCTGGATTGTTGGTGGTACATAGTTCGCTTGATGTCAGGATACAGTATAGCTGATCACCTGCCACCGGGATATAAGAATAAACTGAATCATTTGTGCCCACCGGGATTCCATTGACAAACCATTGAAAAACGGGTAGATATCCTTTGTTGACTGTGGAGGCAGTAAATGTTGCAGAATTTCCCTCACAGACCGGGTTATCCTGGGTTGAAACAGAGATGGATACAGGTAAATTCTGATATACAGTTATAATGATCGAATTTGATGTGGCTGGGTTGTTCGTTGTACAGATGGTGTTCGATGAAGTCAAAACGCAGGTTATTGTATCCCCGTTTAACGGAACATAAGTGAACACAGGATCATTCGGTCCGGTATTTATCCCATCGACTTTCCATTTAAAAACCGGAGTGGATCCTTCATTGGTGGGAGTAGCAATTAACGTTACCGATTCCCCATCACAAATTTCTGTAGTATCGGCAGAGATAGTAATATTAACCGTATCAGGTGGAAATACTAGGATCTGGATGGTGTCGGGATCCCCATATCCACAATTGTTATACCCTCGGGCGACTAGAGCAAAAACACCCGTGTCCGGAAAAACTACGCTGTTCATAGAAGGGATTGTGGTATTCCAGGCCTGAATGAGCGTTAAATCTTGAAATAAAGACCATTCAAAGTTCTGCGCCCCGGGTAAGGGATTAGGGAATATCGAATAAGAGTAAGTCAGATTTGGGTCGTAACAAATTGTATCACTTCCCTGTATGCTATCTGGGGTTGAGACCTGAACTATTAAGGATGCATCAAAAATAGTATCTGGAATTGCTGAATACCACCAGGTATTTATTGTTCTGTAATATCCAAATCCTGAGGGTGGAGGATAGTTTCCAAGCCATTCATGACAGCCAGATGTAATTGTACTTAAGCATCCGTCCAGGTTCATCTGCCCGGTAGGGATTAATGTGTCATTCCAGAATTGCATTGGCTGAACTGAAGGAGGTCTTTTGAGTCCTACATGAAATCCGTTATGATTATCCCATATTTGAAAAATGGGAAGGTTGACCAGACCATTGATAAATGAGATAATTATCGTCACAGGATTTGTGATTGGAAAGGGCATCCCAAGCCCATTTATTCCATTCCACATGATTGTATCTATACCTTGATGGACAGAATCAAAAATTTCAACATCTTCAGGTTGAATGCCAGTTAAGGTGTCTACCTCTATCCGGATTTGTACCAATCCCGCTTTGTTTACCTGAAAAATTACATAATACTGACCATTGCAATCCGGAATCAGTAGAGGACTTCCAGGTATAATCTCTCCAATGGTCCCTGAAGGAAAGAGGGCACTATCAGGATCATTGAAAAACGTTTGATGTTCGGGATAGTTGTTGTGGGTTGTTATAGATCTCCGGCTTGATTTAAATGTAGTAGGAGGTGGAAAACAGCCATTTCTATTGAAGTTATATTCAAATTGAGCACCTCCTACCATTTGATTAAATGTAATTGAATCAACAAGTGAATCTGCAGTGTTAACATACAAAGTGCCATTAACACCCGAGCCATTAGTTGCATCGGATTTAAATGCCCAGCTTTTGGACCAGACACGCCCATTAATAGGTGTAAATGGAAGAATCGTAGTATCAATAACCGTGAAATCAAAATAATGTAAACCCAAATAAAAAAGTGAAGGAAAATCAAACTCAATGATATAGTCACCTGGTTCTTGAGGATCAAATACAACTGGCAAGTATCCACCTGGATCTAAAACATTCGGTCCGATTACTGCTTCACCATGTGATGTTATAAATCCTGGTTCTCCAATGATCGGTAGAACAGTTTCTTCACCCCAAACAATGGTTCCATTGAGTTTTATTCTGCAATTCAGGTAACATCCCGGACACCACGAAAAGTTAAATCCCATATACAATTTTTCGCCGGGATGTTTTATTACTACATGAATGGTATGATTGGAATCAACATTATATGTCCCAAAAGGACTGACTAAACCTGAAGATGGGATCTTTGTTAGCCAAAGCTCTAACCAATGTATGGGATTGGGATTGATTTGTTTTGTCCCTTCTGAAAAAATGCTGTTATTGAAAACAGAAAGGGTAACGAAAAGCACCACCAATAAAAATCGTTGTATAGTAATATTCTTCATTTACCCTTTAAATATAAGGAGTAATAATATAAAGAAGCAAATACCCATTAAAATTTAACAATCGAACTTGTTTTTGCAAAAATTACGAATTCTGATATATTAGATAGGTTAATATACATATACAGCAAAATCTGGATATGGTGGGCCAGTTTGAGTATCGGAAGTAGTTGAGATTCCACAAGTACATCCAGGTATATTTGGGACTTGTACCACATCTGCTATTACATATCCGCTTGTCCCTGAGTCAACTGGCACATAATACGTACCAGGGCCAGAATCATAAGCTGTTGACCCTAATAAATTGCCACCTTGTCTTATGGTAACATAACATACACACGGAGATTCAACGCCGTAGATATCAGGTACTTGTGTCACCTTTACTGTTAAGATTAATGGTGGAGGACTTATTGAGTCAGCTTCTGTTGCCTTTGAAAACACACTATCCAAAGTGAATAGTGAACCAATAAGCACCAATAAGGTACTTAAAGTAATTATACTTATTTTTTTCATTTTTTTGATCTTTATATATTAATAAAATTTTGAATCATCTGATTAACAAATATTTGCTTCTTTTATCAGCTTTGGTAAGCTGTTTTACTCCCAACATATTTTAATTTACATCCTACATGGCAAGCGTAGAAATGAAACTTTCCTTCTTTTACAGGCGCGACAGAGAAAATACTGTTGTATCTTTGCCTCTTACCTCCTTTCTTTTTGATTGTTGATATATATTAGCGTATGTGTTGCTTTCAGTTTGGAAGGGGGTTTTTTACTTAATTTTCATGGCGTATAAAGGTAAGCAACATATTAATTTTTTCCAACTATTTTGCGTGAAATGGTTTTATGTATTTCATTCATTATAATGCTCATATAACAGGTCCCGCATGCTTTACAATACAAGTTGAAACCTAAACATTGGCCGACCAATCTAGTGTTTTTGAAAACACTTGTCAATACCCATTAACAGTAAATATATTTTACTGGTTTCTGTAAAATGGAACCTGTTCCCTCTTTCACAACCCAAAAAATCACTATCTTTATCCCCCGAAAGAAACCAACGTACGGTCGAGGCATGCCTCGTCCCTGAGACCAAAAGAATATGAACCAAACAAACAGTAAAGCCGAGGCATGCCTCGGCTCTAACTACTACAAAGACGCTGCAAAACGTGCCATGCAATGGCATGCCGACTACCGGAAAGAGATGATGAAATGCCGGTTCGATACCATCGCCGTTCATGGAATCTATTCGATGCAGGAGGCCCTCGACTTCAACCAGGGATCGATCATTGAACCTACATACTTGTCATCCTCCCAGGCTTACCGTGATTCGGACGAACTGGAAGCCGCACTGGGTTATCAGATTCCTACATGGTGCTACTCCCGGATTGCCAATCCAACCATGTATTACCTTGAAGGAGTCCTCGCTCTGATGGAGGGATATGGATCAGGAATCGAAACTTCTTGTATTGCTACCTCTTCCGGGATGGCAGCAATCCAGAGTGCAGTGGATCCTTTTCTGGTCATAGATCCCAAAAATCCAAATGCTCCACTGAATTTTGTGGCAACAGCGCAGGTTTACGGCGGGACGTACCAGCAATTTTCCATGCGGAAGAATCTCGAGCGCCAGGTAGAGTGGCGGAAGGTTGTGAATTCAACTAATCTGGAGGAGTGGGAAGCGCTGATTGATGAAAATACTCGATTTCTATATGGTGAACTTCCCAGCAATCCCGGCCTCGGATTTTTCGACCTGAAAGCAGTTGCCGACCTGGCCCATAAATACAACCTACCCTTGATAATCGATTCAACCGTAGCTACACCTGCTTTGCTCCGTCCCATCGAACACGGAGCCGATATTGTAGTGCAGTCTGTTACTAAGTCGCTAAATACCAGCGGTTTTGGAATTGCCGGGGCTGTGATATCCCGGAAGAATATTATATCTTCGATCGATAACCCGGAAATGAAGGCCGATTTTGCCGCCTATCTGAAAATGTTGCCGAATCGTGATAACGGACCCAATATCTCTCCCATGAACGCCGTACTGGCGATAAATGATATCCGGACAATCCGCATGCGCATGGATGCAACCAGCCGGAACACTCAGAAGATTGCCGAATTTCTGGGGAATCATAAACATGTGGAGAAAGTGGATTACCTCGGCCTGAAATCACATCCGTTGCATCAGCTGGCATCTGGGTATATGTACCTGGTTGATTCGGAAAAGGATGAATGTTACAATGAGAAAATAAACCGGTTCGGACATCTGATGTCATTTCAGGTCAAGGGAACACCGCAGCAAACACGGGATGTGTTTGATGGATTTACCCGAATCTGGCGTGCAACAGACCTTGGACGTATAAAATCAGTTGCTACGATTCCAGCCATCAGTACCCATTCACAACAGGGTGAAGAGGGGCGCAAACTAGCCAATATTCCTCAAACCCTGATCCGTCTGTGTGTAGGAGCCGAACATCCTGATGATGTCATCAAAGACCTCGACCAGGCACTCTCCACACTTGACGGAACTAAAGTGTATGTAACCTCTCCTGAATATTCAGCAGGTGGGGCCTCTTCGGCTACTTTACGGAAGAACGAACAGGAAAACAAATGACCAGGAAACAATATATTCATTAAAAATGTAACAATTATGCCAAAACAGGGATTTACCACCAAAGCGATTCATGCCGGGAAAATCGATTTCCAACCTGATTCGATGTCAGTTCCTATTTACCAATCAGTCGCTTACCCATATCTGGATGCCAGGGAGGCAGCTGATATTTTCACCGGCGAGAAGCCCGGATATACTTATGGAAGATGGGATAACCCAACGGTAGATGCTTTCGAACGTCGCATGGCAGCATTGGAGAATACTGAATCAGCTATCGCAGCTGCCTCCGGAATGTCGGCCATCTTCCTGCTAGCGCATCATCTGCTCCAGCCGGGAGATAATGTTGTCTCCTCAAACCGTGTATATGGCGGAACATTCGGGCTTTTTGGTACGGGTCTGCCAAAAATGGGCGCCAGTGTGATCTGGGTGACCAACCCCGATTCCATTGAGGCCTGGGAAGCGGCCATTACACCACGTACAAAATATCTGTTTGTCGAAACCCCAAGCAATCCATCTCTTTTTATCGCTGACATTCCTGCACTTGCGGCTCTCGCAAAAGCCAAAGGACTTCCGCTTGTTGTTGACAACACCATCACCACCCCTGCATTGCAACAACCCATTTTGCTGGGGGCCGACCTGGTTGTTCATTCCACAACCAAGTATATTTGCGGTAATGCTACCAGTTTAGGAGGTATCATCTGTGGCCCGCGCGATATCGTTGAAGGAATCCGGCAAAACGGCATCCGCTACCTTGGACCGGCTATGGCGCCCCTGAATGCATGGCTCAGCCTGAACGGATTGGAAACCCTTGCGCTTCGTATGGAGAGGCATTGCCACAATGCCATGGAGGTAGCCAAATTCCTTGAAAAGCATCCAAACGTGAATTATGTCAACTATCCCGGACTTCCATCAAATCCTTACCATAAGCTTATCAAGCCCCAGATGAAAGGTTGTAGTTCACTGATGTCATTTGAATTGAAAGGGAGCTATGAGGATGCTACAAGGTTTATCGATGCTCTGAGGATAATCACTCATGCTACTCACTTGGGAACCAACAAATCTATCGTTACCCATCCGGCATCTACAACCCATTCGGCAATGGGGGAGGCAGAGATGAAGAAAGCCGGGATATCACCATCGCTTATCCGTTTTTCAATCGGAATTGAAGATGAAAATGATCTCATTACTGATCTGGCTGAGGCCTTTGATTGTGCCGACGATCCGACAAAATGCAAAGGACGTCTTTCACAGGATAAATATCCCTTAGCTACATAAAACAATGATGTTTTACTCTACCAATCTGAAGGCAGAGCCTGTATCCTTCAAACTTGCTCTGCTGAAAGGTCAGGCTCCTGACCGTGGGCTGTACATGCCCATGGAGATACCAAAAATACCCCTGGAAGAGATCTGCGGATTTGCCGGGAAACCTTACTATGAGATTGCCTTTGAAGTTACGAAAAGGTTCCTCTCTGGTGAAATTGGGGAGCAGGAGCTGTTTGATATTGTGAAGGATGCATACGATTATGATGTGCCTCTGGAACATGTTTTTGAACGGAAATATGTCATGCGTCTTGACCAGGGGCCAACAGCCTCTTTCAAAGATTTTGCTGCCCGGATGATGGGACGTCTGATGCAGTACTACCTGAAGCAGGAGAACCGGAAGTTGCTGATTCTTACAGCCACCTCCGGCGACACAGGCAGCGCTGTTGCAAATGCCTTTTACGGACTCGACAACATCGAGATTGTTGTCCTTTTTCCACGTAACGAAGTAACTCCTCGACAGAGAAAGCAGATGACTACACTGGGAAAAAATGTCAGGATTCTTGCTTTAGATGCCAAGTTCGACGACTGCCAGGCACTTGTTAAGCAGGCTTTCTCCGATCCTGATCTGGAGTCGCTCAGCCTCTCATCAGCGAACTCTATCAACATCGGGCGACTGGTACCGCAAACGGTATATTATTTTTACGCTTTTGCTAAACTTCATGACGGGAATTGTAATGAGGAGGTGATCTTTTCTGTTCCTTCAGGCAACTTTGGTGATATGATGGGAGGGGTTCTGGCGATGAAGATGGGACTACCGGTGAAGAAATTTGTGATCGCTACCAATAAGAATGATGAATTCCCCAACTATCTTTCCTCGGGTATATATGATAAGATTGAGCCCAGTAAGAATTGTATTTCGAGTGCAATGAATGTTGGCCACCCAAGTAACCTCACCCGGTTGGTCTCACTTTTTGGCGGGATGATGGATGAGAAGGGAATTATCCACACGGCGGCCAACATGGAAGAGATGCAAAACCAGATATGGGCAGTCAGCATATCGGATGATAAAACCCGGCAAACAATTGCAGATGCATACAAAAAATACAACCTGCTGCTTGAACCCCATGGAGCTGTGGGCTGGGCAGGGTTGATGGATTACCTGAAATCAATACCGGAGGCGGAAGCCGAAAACTCGCTTTGTATTTCCCTGGAAACCGCCCATCCGGCAAAGTTTCCGGAGGAGATCGAAAAGATCCTGCATATTGACCCCGTCCTTCCCCCAAGCCTTGAAGGCATCGACCATCTGAAGGAGCACGTCACAGATCTTGAAAGCAGCTATGAAGCGTTCAAAGAATATCTTCTAACTTCTAAGTTCTAAGTTCTAACTTGAGTTCTAACTTCTAACCTCTAACTTCTAACTTTATGTATATTATCTGTTCTGATCTCGAAGGCGTCTTTGTTCCCGAAGTGTGGATCAACGTAGCCGAAAAAACAGGTATTCCAGAACTTCGTCGCACCACCCGTGATGAACCGGATTATAATAAACTCATGCACTACAGGATGAAAATTCTGGATGAACATGACCTGAAACTCCATGATATTCAGGAGGTTATATCTCAGATTAAACCATTGCCCGGCGCTGTTGAATTCATAGCCTGGATGAAGGAGAGAACGCAGCTGATCGTGGTATCCGACACCTTTATTCAGTTTGCGGATCCTTTGATGAAACAGCTTGGGAGACCTACGCTATTCTGCCACACCCTTATCATGGATGAAACCAATCGGATCACCGGCTACACACTTCGCCAGAAAGACCCGAAACGGAAGACCGTTGAAGCCCTTCAGAGCCTGACTTACCAGGTTATCGCCATGGGTGATTCCTACAACGACACCAGCATGCTCAAGCAGGCCGATGTGGGCATCCTGTTCAATCCCCCGCAAAACGTGATCGACGATTATCCAGAGTTTCCGGTGACTTATGATTACGAGCAGCTAAAGGAAATTATGAAGGAGTATATCTAGGTAGGGTCGGGGCATGCCCCGACCGTCCTGATGGGGTGATGAAAGTGATGAAGGTGATGGGAGGGAAGTTCACCGGGTATTTCTTGCTGCAATGGCGAACTGCATAAAATATTGTTCAATTGCATTATCCTCTTTCACAAAGATGCTTTGTAAAAATTGATCTCTGGCACGGAGGACCTCTTTTAATCTGTATGATTTTTTTGAAACCAGCAATTCAATGGTGGCATCAAATAAATCCAGCGCCCTGATTAAAGCTGGTTCAAAATCAGTCCCCCGATGTTTTAGTTTCAACGTCCGCCCTACCTCACTGCCGATATTCCCCAATTGTTCAAGGATGGTCAATTGATTCCATCGATCACGGTTGATTGTATAAGGAGGGGGAATGGGGTTCTTCATATAGGGTCTTTAAATATTGATCTTTCGCATGATCAGCTCAATGATTTTTTTCCTGATCTCTTCACTATCCACCCCTCTCGACATATTTTGCTGACGCGGACGAATATTGATCATTGAATCAAATTCAACGAATTCATCCGTTCCGTAACTTAACGGATATAGATTGATTCCCCATAAATCATTTTGCAGGGATCCATGTTCAAGTAAATATTGTTCCTGATCAACATGTAACTCAGCATCCACGACAAGAATATCCCGGTTCAAATCCACAACCGCTTTAACGAGATTTCCATACATGGATTCCGCCATTTCGGAGAGTTCAGTAACTGTTATCAAATCAACCTCTTTCATCGTCATTCATTGATTGCATGCAAAGATAAAGAAAAAGTGTTTCCAGCTTATTGACTCAATCTTATTCGGCGAAATTATTTGATAGGATCACAAAGCTCATAAGAAAAAGGGATAATTTTAGTTTTCTCCGACACATATCAATAAATTTGTCCTGAAAATGGAACAACGAATGTTATGTACTCAGCATCCGCCATCCGGCATCTGGCATCCGGCATCCGGCATCTGGCATCTAGTAACAAGTAATCAGCAACAAGTATGGAAATAACCTTTAATGATAAAGTCGTCCTGGTAACAGGCGCTTCGAGAGGAATCGGTGCAGCCGCTGCTTATCTTTTTTCCCAGTCCGGAGCTAAAGTTGTAGTCCATTACAATCAAAACAAACAGTCAGCCGAAACGGTTCTGGGATCTCTTGCCGGATCCGGACACTCCATATTTCAGGCCGACATGGCATCACCGGATGACTTGAAAAAGATGACTTCAGAGATAATCTCACGTTATGGGAAGATTGATATCCTGGTGAACAATGCCGGTATCTATGAAGAAGATGATATGGTACAGATGCCGTTTGACAAGTTCCTGGAATACTGGGATGAGACAATCCGGGTTAACCTGACTGGCCCAGCCATCCTCTCGAACCTTGTTGCCCGCGAAATGGTAAAAACTGTCGGAGGCAGAATTATCAACGTTACCTCCCGTGGAGCTTTCCGTGGAGAACCCACAGCCTGGGCCTATGGGGCCAGCAAAGCGGGATTAAATTCAACCGGACAAAGCATGGCTAAATCCCTGGCGAAATACGGAATTTTCGTCTTCACCCTGGCTCCTGGTTTCGTAGAAACCGACATGGCTGGACCTTGCCTGGTTGGCGAAAAGCGAAGGGAGATTGAGAGTCAAACCCCACTCAACCGCCTCGCCCAGCCCGAAGAGATCGGCCGCGCCATTCTGCTTCTGGCTGCTGAAGGGAACGAGTACATGACCGGTTGCATCCTCGATATGAATGGAGCATCGTACCTTAGAACGTAGGGAGGTAGGGAGGTAGGGAGGTAGGGAGGTAGGGAAGTAGAGAAGTGAGTTGCTCTGTCACTTATTTTTTTTTGTCTTTTGGGCAGAATGATGGTGCTTTTAGTTCCATGGTGATTAATTGAGCGATAATTATTTCGTATTGATTGGTTAACTTGTCCAGAAGTACCTGATCAATATAACCGCAAGCATAAGAAAATTCAAGCCATGTTTCGGTTTCAGATGCTTCCTGAATGGAATCAGTTAGTTTACTTGTAAAAGCAGCGACATATCTGCGCTTGTGCCAGCCTTCAGCCAGATTGCTGCATACAGATCTGGATGATCTCCGGATTTGATCCGTCATTGAGTATTTCTCTTCCTTCGGAAATGTCCTGGTAATCTTAAAAATCTCCATTGCAGAATTGAAAGCAGACTGATATACTTTCAATTCTCTGACGTGCCTTGCAAAATTGTTCTGTTTTTCCATGATATTTAGTTTATTTATCCATTATTAATCAGGATAATCGAAAAAGGTAATACCCAAATCCCAAAAACTTACCAACAAAATACTCCCCACCTCCTTTAACTCCCCATTAACAGACATTAACTCCCCCTTAACATTATCACTCCTATCATCCGGTTACATTTGTCCATCCAACATCAAACACAAAAAAACAAGCCATGAAAAATCTTATGTATTACCTGAAACTGGTCACCCCTGCATTATTGGTGATCTTTATTCTTGGAGGAAAACCAGCGAAAGTAAAGGGGCAGGAACCTGAGAAAAAAGAGAAGAAAACGTATGCTATTAAAGTTATCAAGGATGAGAACGGAGAAAAGGTGGTTTACGATACCTCCTTCACATGGGATGATAAGGAAGGGATGGAACATATATTGGCCGATTTGGACCTGGAAGATTGCGGGGAAGACGGAGATATGAAACTCATCGTGAAGAAAGACAAGGAGTGTGAATCAGAAGCCGATGTCTATATCATAAAATCAGCCTCTTCGAAAGATAAAAAGAGAAAAAAGAAGTGACGGAGTGACGTAGTTTAATCTTCACATACACATTCCAGGTTCCTGTCCCCAAATGCATCATCAATCCTTGTCACAGTGGGCCAGTACTTATCCTCTTTTAGCCCTTCAGCGGGGTAAGCTGCTTTTTGCCGTGAGTAGGGGAGGTTCCACTCATCTGCAGTAACCATGAGCGTTGTATGAGGTGCCTTTTTGATTACGTTGATGTCTTTATCTGCAGTTCCAGCCTTGATCTCATTGATCTCCTCCTTAATCGAAACCATGGCATCAATAAACCGGTTAAGCTCAAAATAGGGTTCACTCTCTGTGGGCTCTACCATAAGTGTTCCGTGAACCGGGAAAGCAACGGTGGGTGCATGGAATCCATAGTCCATCAGCCGTTTGGCAATGTCGATAGCTCCAATTCCGGTCTCTCTTGCAATCCCGTTACAGTCAACAATCATTTCATGTGCACAATGCCCCTTTTTACCGGTGTATAAAATCGGGTAATGAGGCTCCAAAGCTACCTTGAGGTAGTTGGCATTAAGGATCGCAAGTTTCGTGGCTTCAGTCAGTCCGGCGCCCCCCATCAGTTTAATGTAGGCATAGGAGATGGTCAGTATCAATGAGCTTCCATAAGGGCCTGATGCCACAGCATGAATTCCATTGCTTCCTCCGGTGTTTACGACCACATGCTTAGGAAGGAACGGGGTGAGGTGTTTTGCAACGGCAATAGGGCCTTCACCCGGTCCACCTCCACCATGTGGGATCGCAAAGGTCTTATGCAGGTTCAGGTGGCAAACATCGGCGCCGATGATGCCGGGATTTGTAAGGCCAACCTGGGCATTCATATTAGCCCCGTCCATATAAACCTGGCCTCCATTCTCGTGAATTATGCTGCAGATCTCCAGGATCTCTTCTTCAAATACACCGTGAGTTGATGGATAGGTCACCATCAGGGAGGAGAGTCTCTCCTTATGGTGGATTGCCTTCTCCCGGAGGTCGTTGACATCAATGTTGCCTCTCTCGTCGCATTTGATGACGACAATCTCCATGCCGGCCATCGCTGCACTGGCAGGATTGGTCCCATGTGCGGAGGATGGAATCAGACAAACATTGCGATGCCCTTCGCCGCGACTGATATGATACTCCCGGATCACAAGCAAGCCTGTGTACTCACCGGAAGCCCCGCTGTTTGGCATAAATGAAACGGCATCAAGGCCTGTTGTAATGCAGAGTTGACGTTCCAACTCCCTGATCAGGAACTGGTAACCTTCAACCTGATCTTTCGGGACAAATGGATGAATATTCCCAAACTCCGGCCAGCTCAATGCAAAAAGCTCAGCCGCAGCATTCAGCTTCATGGTACACGATCCCAGTGGAATCATCGATCGATTCAAAGACAGGTCTTTGATCTCCAGTCTTTTAATATAACGCATCATCTCCGTCTCGGAGTGGTAACCCGAAAACACTTGCTGAGGCAGAATAGTTGATTTCCGTGTCAATGACTCTGGAAGGGTGCTGATCTTTTCGCACTCCTTTGGATTACAGATGAACTCAGCACATGGACTCCCGGTTGCTTTCGCCAGAATACAAAGGATCAGGTTGACATCGGCCAGTTCCGTTGTTTCATCCAGACTGATACCGATATGCTTTTTATCAAAATAGCGGAAGTTCAATTTATCCTCAAGCGCAAGCTTTTGAAGCTGATCCATTGATACGGTCTTTGGTACCCGCACATAGAGCGTATCGAAAAAACAGGTATTCAACTGCTCATAACCATATTTTGCCAGTTCCTGCGACAGAACACCGGTGAGAATGTTGATGTGGCGGGCAATCTCCTGAAGGCCTTTGGGACCATGATAAACGGCATACATGCCAGCCATAACTGCCAGAAGAACCTGGGAAGTACAAATGTTTGATGTAGCCCGTTCGCGCTTGATATGCTGCTCCCTGGTCTGGAGTGCCATCCGAAGGGCTCTGTCTCCGTTAGCATCAACTGATATCCCGATAATTCTTCCGGGCATGTTACGTTTGAACTCCTCTTTTGTGGCAAAATAAGCTGCATGTGGTCCTCCGTATCCCATTGGAACACCAAATCGCTGCGTGGACCCGAAAACCACATCGGCACCCCATTCGCCCGGAGGTGTCAGCATGACAAGACTCATAATGTCTGCAGCAACTGCTACCAGAGATTTGTTCTCATGGGCTTTCTCAACGAAAGTTGTATAATCGGTAACTTCGCCTTTCTCGTTCGGATATTGGACAATAGCTCCGAAAACGGCATCCGTGAAGTTGAATCCGTTATGATTGCCAATAATCAAATCAATTCCAAGTGGGACAGCCCGTGTTTTGATCACATCGATGGTTTGAGGAAAGAGTTCCTCTGACACGAAGAATTTGTTGGCACCCCGCTTTACGGCATCCCGGCTGCGGGAGTTGTACAACATGATCATGGCCTCACCGGCGGCTGTTCCTTCATCAAGTAATGATGCATTAGCGATTGGCAGGCCTGTCAGACTGCAGATCATGGTCTGAAAGTTCAACAGAGCCTCAAGTCGTCCCTGTGAGATTTCAGCCTGGTAAGGAGTATAGGCAGTATACCAACCCGGGTTCTCCAGAATGTTTCGCAGGATCACGCCGGGAGTGATCGTATTGTAATAACCCATCCCGATGAAGCTCTTAAACAGCTTGTTCTTTGCTGCAACCTCTTTCAGGTGGGTCAGGAACTGGTATTCATTCAACCCTTTCGGGAGATTCATGGGTTCTGATAACCGGATCGAGGAAGGGACTGTCTCATCGATGAGCTGATCGAGGGAGGATACACCGATTTTTTCCAGCATGGCTTTTATCTCAGTAGCATTTGGACCATTGTGCCGGCAAACGAAATTATTCGTGATCATAGTTGTTGTGAATTAATAAACAGTAGTATGTGAAAGAAGAGGCAAAAGTACCATTTTTTTATTTTTCTTTCACTGATTATGGGACTATGTTTGAGGTTATCCCGATATTTGCAATAAATTGTGAACGACAACAATTATAAGGAGATATCATATGGCAGACATTGACGGAGCAAATGCACCAAAAGAATTTTACACGGATATACCCCAGAAATCAGAATCTTTCTACCTTAAAGGATCAAACTCCCTGGACTGGGGGATGAAAAACCGGTTGAGCCGGATCTTTAACCCTATTAGTGGAAGAACGGTCATGCTGGCCGTTGACCATGGGTATTTCCTTGGACCTACTGCTGGCCTGGAACGAATCGATCTGAACATCGTTCCCCTGATACCCTATGCCGATACCCTGATGATTACCAGGGGCGCGCTAAGGACAATGGTCCCTGCCGACACACAGAAGGCAATCGTGTTAAGGGTCACGGGTGGAGCCAGTATCCTGAAGGAGCTTTCTAATGAGGACCTGGCTGTTGACATCGAAGATGCTGTGCGTCTGAATGTTTGCGCCATGGCTGTTCAGGTTTATGTTGGAAGTGAGCACGAACATCAAACATTACTCAGCATGACCCGAATGGTAGATATGGGGATTCGGCATGGGATCCCTACCCTGGCAGTAACTGCAGTGGGTAAAGAGATGGTCCGGGATGCAAAATATTTCAGGCTGGCTACCCGGATCTGTGCAGAGTTGGGAGCTCAATATGTCAAGACCTATTATATCCCTAAAGGGTTTGAGACTGTAACCGCTTCATGCCCTGTACCGATTGTAATTGCCGGAGGAAAAAAATTGCCTGAACCTGATGCCCTTAATATGGCTTATCGCGCTATTCAGGAGGGAGCTGCAGGAGTGGATATGGGACGAAACGTTTTCCAGTCAGTTGCCCCCATCGCAATGCTGAAAGCATTGAGAGCAATCGTTCATGACAATGAAACCCCGGAGAAGGCGTTCGAGTTGTATAGTACGTTAAAGAATCAGGATACACCTTAATTATACCCACCCCAACCCCTCCCTACCAGTAGGGAGGGGGACGGGGGTGGGTAAACTCCACTGAATATGAAAGTAAGCAAGTGGTACAACAATAGCGACATTCGTATCGAGGAGATACCAACTCCATCTCCGGGTGAGGGTGAGATGCTGGTTAAGGTACACTCCTGCGGGATTTGTGGCAGCGATGTCGTTGAGTGGTACCGGTTGCCACGAGCACCACTGGTTCTGGGCCATGAAGTGGGTGTTGAGGTTGTTGAGGTTGGAGCGGGAGTATCCAAATACAAAGTGGGCGACAGGCTCTTTATTGCGCCAAAAGTACCTTGCATGAAGTGCCGGTATTGCCTAAAAGGCAATTTCCCTCAGTGCAGTGAGGTGAAGGATAGGTTGCCGGGAGGATTCGCCGGGTACATTCTAGTTCCGAAAGAGTTGGTCAACAATGGTTGTTATCTGCTGCCAGATAATGTTAGTTACGACCAGGCAACATTTATTGAGCCTCTGGCCTGTGTTATCAGGGCACAAAGGCTTGCGCTCATTGAGAGAGGGCAAACAGTGCTGGTTCTTGGATCCGGCATGTCGGGACTCCTTCATGTCAAACTTGCCGATAATAAACATTGTAAGGTAATGGCCACCGACATAAACCACAGTAAACTTGAAATGGCGATAAGTTCCGGTGCTGACTATGTTACAACTGCTAATACTGATATCCTGGAACAACTGGTCCAGGTTAACGGTACGAAAGCAGATGCCGTAATTGTCACAACTTCTGCAATGTCAGCCCTCGGCCAGGCATGGGAAGCTGTCGATATGGGAGGAGTGGTTGTACTGTTTGCCGTCCCGGAGCCCGGAAAGGAGGTGATTGTTCCTTTCAACGATTTCTGGAGAAAAGAGATCCGCATCATCACCTCCTATTATTGCGGCCCTTCGGATATTGACGAGGCTATTGCACTGATATCATATGGCGAGATTATTGTCGACGATCTTATCACGCACAGGCTTCCGTTAGAAGATACTGCCAGGGGGTTTCAAATACTCCTGGATGGAGAGGAAGCTGTGAAGATTATTGTCAGGCCTCACGAAGGATAGGAAACTAACAAGAAAAAGCGTTTTCAGGGGAAATCGTGTTTGAGTTAGATAGAAAAACCAAAATATTATAGCTGAATTTTTTTAAGGACAAGCTCCTTTATTAATTCAACAAGATGAAACAGAGTTTCTATCTCACTAAGAGTTGGTTCTAAAAAATCACCGGGATATCTGATTTCCACTCCGTAATCTGTAAGGTTTCCTGATTCGATATCGTTAAAATCCGGATCGACCTTCACGCATTGCTCGATAAGGAACTCTATGTTATGGGTTTTCGGAAAATCTACGTAATGAAATACAAGAAATGCTTTCAGGAATTTTTCTGCAGATTGTTGACAATGAAATCCAATAGCTGTTTTAGGCAGTATATCCATTGTCAACAGTTGATTAATGACCAGAAGATCTTCCTCTGCTTTATTTATCCATTGCTGGATGTATTTTTTCAACGGATCACTCATAACCTGATTCCTTCTATTAGTGCCGATTGGACAATATGACCGGGCAAGATCCTTTTAACCTCCAAATCGGCACGGGATTGAATGATCACGTCGGAGAGAATATCTTTCCTGGCAAGACTTCTTCTTATCTTGGATTGATATAGAAGGCGGGTGGTTATATCAATGGGCTCATTCAAAACAATCAGTAAGTCATAATCACTCCATGGATGCGCCTCTCCTCTGGCATATGAACCAAACAAAATAATTTCCGGATCCAATAACAAATCATTTACAGTTTTTTTAATAATTTCTATGATTGAACTTGCAAGCATGATTAACGTCCAGGTTTGTTGAAAATTCTTCATACAAAGATAAAGAAAATTCAAGTCAAAGTCACATTCACTATATTTGAAACAAGCACTACTCTTGGGAGTTGAAATAGAATAAATCGTTACAAGAAGGATCAGCCAACGATCAGCTTAAACACAAAGGCATGCCTGCAGGGTAGCTCTGCAGGACTGATCTGTGGCTCCATAATTAAAACACCTCCCTCAACCAGCTTCCACTTCACTTCCTGTTTTACGCCGATCATTTCAATGTCCAGGTTATCAGAAGGATCTGAAACGGGAATAAAAATCTCTCCTTCAGGCCACATTGAGCAGATGGCATAAAGATTCGTCCCCTTTTTTGTAAACCAGATCGTGAGTTTTTGCTCAGGCATCTCAATCTTTTCCGGTTGCCAACTCCTGGTACCATAGATACATTCCCCATTAACCCGAAGCCATTCACCAATATCCTTCAAGCGTTCCTGCATGATTACCGGGATCCGCCCGTCTCTTTATCTAACCAGTATCCGTCGTGATGCTTGCTTGTCAGAACAACATATTTTGCTCCGGAATTGTAAAAGGCCGCCCGATAACCTGGGCAGCCTTTTCATTCACGTTGAGTAAGCGGAAATTATTGAGATTTAAGGAGCTTTCTCGTCAGATTAAGTCCTGAATTGGTATAGATATGGAGCGTGTAAAGTCCATTTCTGAGTTGACCAACTGGTATTGTGATTGTCGTCGGGCCGGCATTCAGAAATTCTGAAAGTTGATATGCCCGTTGTCCCGAAAGGTTGAACAGTTTGATATAGACCTGGGTTCCTTCTGAGAGTTTCAAAGAGATCTGCGCCTGGTCACGTACCGGATTCGGATATACAACACCTGCCTCCATAGTTGTATAGTTCTCGTTTACACCAAGGATATGATTCCCGGTAAAGGTCATCACAACATCCACTATTGGATTCTCCATAGTGAGTTCTACTTTTATAAGATCACTCTGACATCCAACCAATTCAGCTTTCAGGTAGTATATACCATAATCCAGGTCGGTAAAATCAAACTCCCCTGCTTTATTTACCTGGTGGAAGGAGATAGCCTCCATAGCCTCATTCATTAGAAGCATTGTGATCTTATCTGTGATCGGGCTTTTCAGGCCGGTTGTATTGATCTGTCCGTTGATACCGCCGTTACCTGAATTGTATGCAATAGCCTCAATTAGATTGATGTTGTATGGATTGTTAGCCTGACCAAGACTCACAACGGTAGCGCTCTCCCAGTCAATTACATCCCCGTAATATGTAGGCATGTATCCTGTTGGGTCGAATGGGATGGCATAGATGAGGTATTCCCCCAACGGTACCATTGGGAAGTAATAGATACCTGATGAATCAACCGTGCTGATATCAATGAATGGCAGGAAGTTGAGCGTAGTATCCAGTGAGAAGATCATCACCATCCCTAAATTCATGGGAAAATTACCGGCAAACACCTGCCCGTAAACCTGATTCCACTGAGTACTGTCACCCACTGTAAGGGATTGGGCTGTTGAGAAGGTACATCCGTTAGTATCAGTTGTAACAGTTGTAAGGGTGGCATAATAGATACCTGAAGCCGCATATTGATGTACAATTGTTTGTCCCTGACCCGATTGTCCGTCACCGAAGTCCCATGCATAGGTTGCAGGCTGGCTGTTTACCATGTGTCCGGCAAAACTGATAGCCAATCCGTTGTTCTGGTATGTGAAGTAACTTGCACAGTTGGATCCGCCGCCTACAGATACCTCCTCACACCATGTGCTCTGGCAGATCGCTCCGTTGTTGTTGGCTTCAATGGTAAGGCAGACATAGAAAGTCCCCTCTTCAGGAAACATGTGAGAGGGATTCTGCTCCGTAGAGAAGGTACTGTCTCCGAAATCCCAGAACCAACTGGTAACGTCTCCGTATGAGAGATCCATGAAGTGGATGAGCCTGACATTTTGTAAGGAATCAGGGTAGTAGGTAAACTGTGCCTGGCATCCTCCGGTTCCGCCAACATTGACAATTTCGCAATAGGTGTCGTAACAACTGCTGTCAACGCCCTGAACAGTAAGGCATACATTGTACAATCCAGGCTGAGAATAGGTGTGAACCGGATTTTGTGTGGTTCCGTATTCTCCGTCACCGAAATCCCACGACCAGGAATTGATATTTCCAAGCGACTGATCGTAGAAATATACAGTCAATCCCCCCGGAACATTTGGATAGGCTTCATAATTGGCTACACAGTTTCCACCAGTTGAATCAATGACATGCACTGTTTGGGTGATGGTGTCAAAACAGAATGTGCCACCGGCCCCAATAGTCAGGGTTACATCATAATAGCCCTCCTGTGGATAAGTATGAAGAGGATGTTGACTTGTGGATGTGGTTCCATCACCAAAAGACCAGATCCAGGGCCCGGTTGTCCCTGTTGAGAGATCAGTAAATTGCACTGTCAGAGTACCATTTGTGGCCCAGGTGAAATCAGCCTGGCATGGTGAAGGCGGGTTATAACAGATCTGGAAATCCTGGACAAGGTTCATATTCATTGGACCGAAAATGAGGTCATACGAAATCGACATTTGATTGCAGTCATATGTTGTAACAACAAGAAGTCCAGTGTCGATAGTGCCTCCACCCAGGCTGATGGAATCCTGATACCATCCGTTGGAATTCGTGTAAACAGTATTGTAATAAAAGAATCCATTGGAAGAGTCGGAGTTAATATAAACCGCCTGGTTGACGATTGGAAGACCAGTTGCACTGTCGGTCACTGTCCCTTCCAGGAAGATGATGTTTTGGGATACGACCGAAAAAGTAAATAGAAAGAGTAGCAAGGGTAAGATGAACCGTTTCATATGATTTAGGTTTTGAGGTTTGTACTGTTTATAAAACACATTGGTTGTGTTTGGTTGCCTGAGAATGATCAGTTTAATCAGTTAAGTATTGAGAACGCTGCTCTGAAACCCACTGACCACGGCTTCTTTGCAGCATCAGATTTTTCGTATACAGAGTTAAAATAGTATTTGATATTTGGTTCGAGTTCCAGTCCGAATCGTTTTGATAGATGCAAAGATACGCTGATTCCTCCCTTGAGCTGCCAGTTGGTTTGCACCCGGTCAGGTGTTACGTTATTTATCTGGATGATTCGATTCTTCCCCGGATCATATTCACCTGAAAGCTGTTTCGATTGAATCAGGATGGATAAAATGGGTCCCGCCCTGAAACCTACACTGATCCGTTTTGTTTGCAGCACATCATATCCCAGGATCAAAGGAATCTGAAGGTAGGTATAACGTCGTACTACTTTCGGATAATCAAGTTGAAGCAGGCTGTCCCATACATCCATGTTGGTAAGATAATAGGTGGGGATCAGATGGTAGTTTTTTTCGTCCCAGTTAAACTTTATTGAATCTAACTTATCAAAGGAACCCAGGTAATCATTGTACTCCACCATCAGTTCGTTTGTCCCATTGGCAATGGATAAACCGATACCTGTTCTCACACTGTACCTGCCAAAGATGAAACTCTCCTCAATGCCAAAATTGGAGACGAATTTTTCATCTTCCAGCGTATTTAACATCCACTCCGGGGAGTAATAGATTGAAGTCGCAAACTTCCACTCAGAGGAACTCCTTCTCGTTTTTATCTTTTTCGGAATTGAGATAGGCTCTGTCGATGTTACCGTATCTTCTTTTGGTATTTCCGGAGCGAAACCTTCAGGATTTTCTGTTTCCGGAGAAGCGACATCAACTATACCACTAACCACATTGTTTTCATCACTCCCATCACTTTCAACCGCCGAAGCGTCAGCGAAGGCGGGCATCACTCCATCACCTGTTTTAAAAACAACTGATGTCACTACAGGGGAGGAGGCTGAATTTGGGATTACGACTTCAGAAGAGGAATCCATATGAGAAACAGTAGTTGTTGTTCCGGTTGGTACGGAGGAAGGGGAGGTGGGACTATGGGCGGAAGAGGACATGATGGAAGGTGTATTTGACTCAGAATATTCCGAAACGGGAGGTTGCTCCGATGCGGGATTGACTTCCGGGGACTGCTCACTGCCCACTGCCAACTGCTCACTGCCCACTGCCCACTGCTCACTGCCAACTGCCCACTGTCCACTGTCAACTGCCAACTGCCCACTGTCAACTGAATTCCCCCACCATAGGAGGATTCCTGCCGCGCTGACGACAACAATACCGGCAAGGAAGAGCAACCAGCGCGACCGACGCCTCTTCCCAATGATCTCAAGGGTTGCTGCTTCATCGAGAAACCGTTGCCTCCCCGCATCAGAAGGTATCACCTGATGTTCCTGCAACGCCTCTTTAAAGAAGTCATCAACCGGATGTGTATTTCGTTTCATTTAGACTATCTTTTGTTTCTCTGTCACCTCGAAAATTTTTTTCCTGAGTAAACCCCTGGCTTTGGATAGCTGGGATTTCGATGTGTTTTCAGAACATTTTAATTGCTCTGCAATCTCTTTATGTGAGTACTCTTCAAATACGTATAAATTGAATACGGTCCGGTATCCGCGTGGTAAGTCGCAGATCATCTCCATGATGCCCTCTTTGCCAACCCGTTCATGAAGATCCTCCCATGAGTTTGACTCATCTGGCTCATCTGTAATTCTCTCCTGGAGAGGATCAATATCCAGGAATTCACTCTCTTTACTACGGTCTCGAATGGAATTGAGTGCTGTATTTACCATGATCCGTTTCATCCAGCCCTCAAAGGAGCCTGATGACCTGGTTTTGAAGGTGCGAATATGTTTCAGGATCTTGATAAACCCGTCGTGCAGCACATCTTCAGCATCCTGACGGTTTCCGCAATAGCGCAGGCAAACACCAAGTAATACTGGGGCATAGGTATTGTAGAGTGTGTCAAAAACACCATTCTTTCTCCTTTTGAGATCCCTCACCAACTGTTCGTCACGACCCATACCCATTCGTTCATATATAATAACACCGCAAGATCTGAAAGTTGCCTGCAGTGTTAAGATTTCTTGACGTGAATAAAAAAGGCTGTCTCAAAACATCGAGACAGCCCCTTCTAAATCAGGTTTGATCTTTTAAGCCTTCTTAGGGATCCTCATATTATAGAAGGACCTGTATACAAAGTACAGGGCGATCACACCAAATACGATTCCAATATATGGAGCCATCCGGTAAAAATCTTCTGAAATTGCGATCTCCATTGCCAGCAGTCCGAAAAGGGTTGTAAACTTGATGATCGGATTCAACGCAACAGATGAGGTGTCTTTGTATGGATCACCAACGGTGTCACCCACAATGGATGCTTCATGCAATGGTGTACCCTTCTCTTTCAGGTCAACCTCAACAACCTTCTTGGCATTATCCCAGGCTCCACCGGCGTTGGCCATAAAAATAGCCTGGAACAATCCAAAGAATGCAATTGAGAGCAGATAGGCTACAAGGAAGGAGGCAGCAGCATATACATTGGGATCATCTGGTTCCAGTCCCAGGTTCCTGTAGCCCGAAAGGAAGGCGATAGAAAGAGCGAATGAGAAGATAGCCACAAAGATGTTCAACATCCCTTTTTGTGCATATTGTGTGCAGATCTTCACCACCTCTTTCGATTTCTCAATGGATGCCTTTTTCTCGCCTGTATCATCCAGGACGATGTTCTGTTTTATATACTCAACGGCACGATAAGCTCCTGTTGTTACCGCCTGAATAGAGGCGCCTGTGAACCAATAGATCACTGCTCCACCGGCCAGGAAGCCCAGAATAGTATAAGGGTTTAAGACATTCAAAATCTGCTCTGGTGAAATTCCGAAATGTTTCTGGATGATCAGGATCAGAGAGAAGATCATTGTAGTGGCGCCAACAACTGCAGTTCCAATAAGTACCGGTTTGGCAGTAGCTTTAAAGGTGTTTCCAGCGCCATCATTGGCTTCAAGATAGTGTTTAGCCTTCTCAAAGTCGGGTTTAAACCCGAACTCCTTCTCAATCTCAACGGTAACTTCTGCCTGGTTTTCCTCAATCAGGGATAACTCATAAATGGATTGAGCGTTGTCTGTTACTGGTCCGTAACTGTCAACGGCAATTGTAACCGGCCCCATTCCAAGGAAACCAAATGCAACCAGGCCAAATGCAAAGATAGAGGGGTAAATCATCGTATCACCAAGGCCATACTGACTGGCCACAAAAGCGATGAACATCAGGGCAAGAAATACCAGGCCCTGCCAGAATGCACTGAAATTACCAGCAACCAACCCGGAAAGAATGTTAAGGGAAGCACCTCCTTCACGGGAAGCTGTAACGATCTCGTTCACATGTTTGGATTTGGGACTGGTAAAGATCTTGGTAAATTCGGGGATCAGCGCTGCACCTAAAGTTCCACAACTGATGATGATGGAAAGGACAAGCCAAAGATTGTTGGGTAATGCCCCGAGTTGCCAGTAACTTGCACCAAAGGTAGCAATGATGGATAATACCGATGTGATCCAAACCAGGTTTGTCAACGGTATCTCAAAGTCGAGGTCATCTGCGTTGCTGTATCTGGCCTGACTGATCATTTTGTTGATGTAGAAGGCCCCAATTGATGTGATAACCATCAGGATACGCATCACAAAGATCCAGGTCAGCAGCTGTTGCTGGAAATCAATACTTGGTATTGCCAGAACGATGAAAGCGATTAAGGCAACTCCTGTCACACCGTAAGTCTCAAACCCGTCGGCGGTCGGACCAACACTGTCACCAGCATTATCGCCAACACAATCAGCAATAACACCAGGATTTCTTGGGTCATCCTCTTTGATTCCAAAAACCACCTTCATCAGGTCAGAACCAATATCTGCAATCTTTGTGAAGATTCCTCCGGCAATACGAAGCGCCGAAGCTCCCAATGATTCCCCAATGGCAAACCCAATGAAACTGGCACCAGCATATTCGCGGGGCACGAACAGAAGAATTATCAGCATCATGATCAGCTCAACGCAAATCAGGGCTACTCCAATACTCATCCCGGCATCCAACGGGATATTCAACAATTTCAATGGTTTTCTTTCCAAAGAAGCAAACGCCATCCGACTGTTAGCCAGCGTATTCATTCGAATACCAAACCAGGCAACACCGTATGATCCCAGGATGCCGATAACAGTCCAGGAAAGGATTAACAGCACTCCGCCAAAAGAGTTCTGCTGCAAGTATCCGAAGTAAAAAGTCATAATTAATCCGATGATTACAAATAGGATCACCAGAAATTTTCCCTGCTGTATCAGGTATGTTTTGCAGGTCTGAAAAATTACATTCGCCACATCGAGCATCGACTGATGTGCCCTTATTTTTTTTACGTTAGCATACTGATACCATCCAAACATCAAGCCCATGACACAAACGATGAATCCGAAGTATAACAAACTATTCTGGGCGGCTGTCAGTTCAGGTATCACCAGGTCTGCTTCGCTGGCCATACCTAAAAATGGAACAAGAAGTGCAATCAAAACTGTCGTAAATCGCTTCATATGAATATATTTAATTTTAATAATTTAAATTGCGGCAAAAATAAGACATTTTTCAAAAATAGCACGGAATTTTTCCACAGTTGTTTGCCTGATTGATAAAAATCATGTAGGTTTGTGTAAAGCAAACTTGATAGGGAATGGAGAAACTCCGGCTTGAGATCATTGGCATGTCATACAGCCAGTCGCAAAGTGGAGCCTATGCGATCATTTTGGGAGAGCAGGAGGGCAAGAGACGGTTGCCTATCATCATTGGGAGTTTCGAAGCCCAGGCTATTGCTATTGAAATCGAAAAAATAAAAACACCTCGTCCACTCACACACGATCTCTTCAAGTCGTTTGCAGATACTTTCCACATCAACGTGACAGAGGTGATTATCAATAAATTTAGTGAAGGGGTCTTCTATGCAGTCCTCCTCTGTTCCGATGGAAAAACTGAGCAAGAGGTGGATTCCAGAACTTCTGATGCAATTGCACTTGCATTACGGTTCAACTGCCCGATCTATACCTATGAAAATATCATGGTTGCAGCCGGAATTATCATGGATGAAGAGACTTCAGAACCCATTCATGCTGAACCGGAACAGAAACTTCCAACAAACCTGGAGGATGATTTAAAAGTTTACACAATTACCGATCTGCAGCAGTTACTTAAAAAAGCTGTTGAAAGGGAGGAGTATGAAAAGGCTTCCAAAATCCGGGACGAAATCACAAAAAGAAAAAGGGAGACCTAAGGTGTTTCCCGACGATAGGTCAAATGATGTAGCATGTTTCATGCCTGAAAAAACTGTATGGATAGATTTACCGGTCTTCTTGGCCTTGTGCTGATTTTTGGGGTCGCATTTCTGATGTCTAACAACCGAAAGGCTATCAATTACCGCCTGGTGATAACTGGGATTATTCTTCAGGTTGTAACAGCGCTCTTCATTCTGAAAGTTCCCGTTGGGCAATTGATCTTTGAGAAAGTGGGATATGGCATCCAGAAACTTCTGGATTTCAGTATGGAAGGCGCTCGTTTCTGCTTTGGGTTTCTGGCTAATGGAGATGTGTTGAATTCGGTCGTTGGTCCCGGTAACAGTTTCATCTTTGTTTTTACTTTGATTCCAACGATCATTTTTATCTGTGTTCTTGTTGCAATTGGATATCACATTGGACTGCTCCAGAGGGTTGTTGCTGTTATAGCAATTGGAGTTTACAAAGTTATGCGGGTTAGTGGGAGTGAAGCGCTTTCCAACGTCGCTAGTGCATTCGTCGGACAGGTTGAAGCCCAAATTTTAATCAGACCCTATATTTCCGGAATGACGATGTCGGAGCTCCTTGCCTCAATGAGCGGCAGTATGGCATGTATTGCCGGTGGTGTGTTGGCTGTTTATGTTGCTATGGGTGTTCCTGCCCCGTACCTGCTGGCTGCCAGCCTTATGGCTGCTCCAGGAGCCTTGGTAATCGCAAAAATCGTATACCCTGAAACCCAGGAGTCGGAGACTAAAGGACGCGTGAAGCTGGAAGTAAAAAGAACCCATGCAAACCTAATGGATGCTATTTCCCATGGTGCAAGCGACGGAATGCGAATCAGTATCAATGTAATAGCTATGTTAATTGGTATGATTGCTCTTATTGCACTCGTTGACGGACTGCTGGGATGGCTTGGGAGTTTAGTGGCCACAACCGGATTGAGTTTGAATGTAATAGGATGGAACCTGGAAGACCTTCGGTTAAGGGATATTCTGGGTTCATTCTTCTCTATCTTTGCATGGGCTATGGGTGTTCCATGGAAAGAAGCACATACTGTTGGAGCATTGATGGGAACCAAACTGGTGATTAACGAATTTGTTGCTTATACTGACCTGGCGCCAATGATTGCCGCCAAATCGCTTTCACCCAAAGCACTGGTCATTGCCAGTTTCGCCCTTTGTGGATTTGCGAATTTCAGCTCCGTGGCAATTCAAATAGGTGGTATAGGAGAACTTGCGCCCAACCGGCGTCGCGACCTTGCTAAACTTGGGATCAAAGCAATGATCTGTGGTACCTTGGCATCCTACGTATCAGCAACGCTTGCAGGAATTATGATGTAGATTATGAAGCAATACCTCGATCTTCTCGATCATGTTCTGAAGAATGGTGTTACCAAAAATGACCGTACCGGAACTGGTACAGTCAGTGTGTTTGGATACCAGATGCGGTTTAACCTGGAGGATGGCTTCCCCATGCTTACAACCAAAAAAATACATCTCCGCTCTATCATTCATGAATTACTGTGGTTTCTGAAAGGAGAGACCAACACCAGGTATCTGAATGACAACAAGGTTACTATCTGGGATGAATGGGCAGATGATACCGGGGAGTTGGGTCACGTTTATGGATATCAATGGAGGTCGTGGCCCAAAGCAGATGGTTCTCATATCGACCAGATCTCCCGGGTTGTTGAGTCGATAATAAAAAATCCTGATTCTCGCAGACATATTGTCTCAGCCTGGAATGTTGGCGAACTTGATCAAATGGCATTGCCTCCCTGTCACCTGCTCTTCCAGTTTTATGTGGCTGGTGGGAAGCTGTCGTGTCAGATGTACCAGAGAAGTTGTGATATATTTCTCGGAGTTCCGTTTAATATCACCTCCTATACACTCCTGATGATGATGATGGCACAGGTAACAGGATTGAAACCTGGAGAGTTTATCCATACCCTGGGCGATGCGCATATATACCTGAACCATCTTGACCAAGTGAAACTCCAGTTAAAAAGGGATCCTTTACCATTGCCCTCCATGAAACTCAATCCGGGCAAAACCGGAATATTTGATTTTGTATTCGAAGATTTTGAGCTGAATAGCTATCAGTCTCATCCCCATATAAAAGGAGAAATTTCTGTTTAAAATTAGGACACTATGATCTCAATTATTGTTGCAATTGCTGAAAACAATGCCATTGGAAAAGACAACCAACTTTTATGGCATATTCCGGAAGATTTGAAGCGGTTTAAACGGCTCACTACAGGTCATGCAGTTATCATGGGTAGAAATACATGGGAATCCCTGCCCATTCAACCGCTTCCCAACAGGAGAAACATTGTAATTACAGATAACCCCCAGGATTTTTTTGAGGGAGCAGAGAGGGCAACCTCCATTGAATCATCTCTGGCATTGTGCAGTCCTGCTGATGAAAATTTTGTAATGGGTGGAGCTTCCGTTTACCAGCAGTTCTTACCGATCACCGACCGGCTTTACCTGACAAAAGTACATAAGTCATTTGACGGTGATACGTTCTTCCCTGTTCTCAACCTGTTGGAATGGGAGAGAGTATCTAAAGACGACTATCCCCCTGATGAAAACAATGACTTCGGCTACACCTATCTTATCTTCGACCGAATAAAAGGCCAGTGAGTTCACGTCTTACGTTTCTCCTTCCTCGCTGCCGGGAATAGAATGTTGTTGAGGATCAGTCTGTATCCCGGAGAGTTAGGATGCAGGTTGAGCTCTGTTGGAGGATCTCCAACCAGATGCTGATAATCTTCAGGATCATGTCCGCCGAGGAAAGTCCATGTACCTTTCCCAAAATCGCCATGAATGTACCTGACTTCATTAAGTACTTTATTTTCTCCCATAATGAGAACTGAAGGCTTCAGAAACGCTTTCTTAAATGCTGTGGTCTGGCCCATAAATCCGTAGATGATGGTCTCATGATCCTGACAAAGCATTGACGGGATGGGGTCCCATTTGGCTGAAAAATCAAATAAAGTGAAGAGATCTGTTGATTGGGTGAGTCCGCGTGGGCGGGTTTCAGTAGCATCGATAGATGATATCTCGTATTCGTATGGATTGTAGCTAACGGTGAAATTCTCAAAGGCAAAGCATCTGGAATAATCTAGTTTGCTATTGGCCTGGGGATCGGGCGGATCCCCGTCAAACATCACATCACAGATGTCAAGCCCTTCTGCTGCGAGAGCAACATCGTAACTGTCAGGTGCCGAACACATAGAAAAGAGATAACCTCCTCCGGCAACGAAATCCCTTATCTTCTTCGCCGTCTCCAGCTTCATCTCGGAGACCTTTTTGAAGCCAAGTTTATAAGCTAAATCTTCGTTGATCTTCACATCCTCCTGATACCATGCATTTTGCTTATAAGCGGCCCAAAATTTACCATACTGTCCAGTGAAATCTTCATGATGAAGGTGTAACCAGTCGTAAAGGGGAAGTGCACCAGTATGGATCTCCTCATCATACACAACATCGTAAGGGATCTCGGAGTAAGTTAGCACCAGGGTAACGGCATCATCCCAGGGTTGTTTGTTTTTTGGAGAGTAGACTGCGATCCGCGGTGGTTTATGGAGCTTGATGGTTTCCATATTTATCTGAGGATCTGAGATTTCCACTAAGATGGCATTAGCCTGGGCATCGCTGATCACCTGTGATGTAACTCCCCGGATCTGGCACTCTTGCTCAATCTCCTGAGCATATGGGATCATAAAGCTCCCCCCCCTGTAATTCAACAACCAGCTTACTTCCACATTCTGCTGAAGGACCCAGTAAGCTACTCCGTATGCTTTAAGGTGATTTTTCTGGGTGTCATCCATAGGGATTATAACATATAAACCCATTGAAAGATGTGAACTCAGAAGGATTAGGAGAAGAAGGATTGATTTGGGGAGGCTAAAATGGTATGTCATTCGGGCTGCTCTCTTCATGGTCAATATCATCCATTCTTGACATAACGTTTCGGGTCCTGACTTTTCCATCAAACGAGTCGTTGGGGGATAGCGCATCGGCATAAACAGTTTCCTCCTCATAGTCCATAAATTTGGCATACTTGGCAATGAAACGTAACTTGACATCTTTTGTGGGACCATTCCGGTTTTTTGCGATTCCTATTTCTGCCAGACCAATAGTAGAATCACCTTTTTCATCCACATCGATTTTGTAATATTCCGGACGGTAAATGAACATTACCATATCGGCATCCTGCTCAATGGATCCTGACTCACGGAGGTCGGATAGGATTGGTTTTTTGGTGCCCCCTCGTTTTTCCACCTCCCTGCTCAACTGCGAAAGAGCTATGATTGGAATATTGAGCTCTTTCGACAGGGCCTTAAGGGATCTTGATATACTACTGATCTCCTGCTCCCGGTTGCCTCTGTGTTCCGCCCCTCCCTGCATAAGCTGCATATAATCAAGGATGATCATCTCCACATTGTGCTGTTGTCGCAATCTTCGGCTTTTTGCCCGGAGTTCGAAGATGGTTAGTGCCGGTGTATCATCAATATAGAGGGGAGCGTCAATCAGGTTCGAGACTTTGCTGTTCAGGAGATTCCACTCGTCAGAGTCGAGGGTCCCTTTCTTTAGTTTTTCAGCAGGTATTCCTGTTTCGCTGGCAATTAATCGCGTAACAAGCTGAACGGAAGACATTTCCAGCGAAAAAACAGCAACAGGCTTGTTAAAGTTTACAACCGCATTTCTGGCCATGGTAAGAGCCAATGCAGTTTTACCCATCCCCGGACGAGAAGCAAGAATGATCAGGTCTGACCGTTGCCAGCCACCGGTTATCCTGTCGAGTTCAGTAAAACCCGAACCTACTCCCCGCAGGTGTCCTTCATGCTTTTGTCCGGCGGCAATTTCCTGGATAGCCTCTTTCATTAGTGATTGCATTGAGCGGTAGCTCCTCCGAAGGCTGTTCTCACTGATATAAAAAAGGTTATTCTCAGCTTTATCAAGCAGTTCAAACACATCCGTTGTGTCTTCGTAAGCGTCTTTGATAATATCAGAAGAGACATGGATTAACTCACGCTGGATGTACTTTTGAAGCAGGATATGAGCATGGTATTCAATGTTGGCTGCCGAAGCAACTCGGTTGGTTAACATGGTTATATAATAGGGGCCTCCAACCAGGTCGAGTTCGCCGCTTTTGCGAAGAGACTCAGTAACAGTAAGAATATCAACGGGTTCTGTACTGGCAAATAATTTCTGGATGGCAGCAAAAATAATCTGGTGCGCCTCTTTGTAAAAGATCTCGGGTTTTAAAATTTCAATGACCTCTGTTAACGGATCTTTCTCAAGCATCATGGCGCCTAACACCGCCTCTTCCAGATCCACAGCCTGAGGAGGCACCTTGCCATGTTCAAGAAATACCTCTGAAACAGGATTCTTCCTTTGTCGTTTCCTGCTTATGCGCTGATTTTCCTGCAGTTGCTTTTTATCCTGGCCCAGTGTGTCCGGACTCTCGTTTTTCAAATCTTCCATAGATCAAAAGTAATCCTTCCTCAAGTGATATCTTAACAAATCTCCCATAAAAGTTTTCAACACTAAAAGCTGAAGGTCAACCCGACACTTAGCCACTTATGCCACCAACCATTTTCGAATTCAGGACTCAGCAGGAATTGTTCTCCTTTCAGCTGAAACCCTCCATATGAGAATGCAATTCCTGCTGAACCTGCAAACATCAGTCGGTTTATTTTATCTGCAGAGATGGTATAGGGGCTGGTTCGGTTAAATATACCACCCTGAAGTGTTGCATCATACCCAATCGCTTTGCCCGAAAAGTCAGCAAAAAAATAGAACTGGATATTCCTTGCGCATCGCAACCGGTTCAGGGACCTTTTTGAAAAGAAAAGGTTCATGAAGTATGAGTTGAACCACCCGGATCGTATATAGGTTCCTGCCCCGATATTTGTATACACTGTCCCGATACTTCCCGATCCGTGGACCAGAAGATCAAGTCCGGGGATGGAAACAATACTCTTTTCAATACGTGTAAAATAGTTGAGAAGGAGATCATCCTGGATCTGGAATTCCCACCCAAGTGGTTCATTGTTAGTGGGAACTGCATTGTGGAAAGTTCGTTGAACATATTCTCCCAGAGAGGAGGGCCCAATGATTCCTATTTGGATTTCACTCAATAACCTGACCCTGTGTAGTGCATCGTTTGTAATTTTACTGCTGCCTATATAGAGATATGCAGCATAAGGTCTGTCCCCTTCAATGATACCTCCAATTTTTGTTGTTGACGGTGTATACATATCCTGAACAAGGGTGATGCCGTAATAGTTGATACCCTGGTTCCAGTATGGGATTAGTAATTTGCTTAAGGGATTGTGTCTCAGTGCAGGGGAGATAAGGGCAAGACGGATACCATTGGTGTAATACCTATCGGTATAGTTAAAAATATCATTATCCAGTTGAAGTTGAAAATAGCGTTCCTGACTCAACGTTATCATTGAGGCATATGGCTCATGTTCAATATAGGCAATTAGGAATCTCTGACTTAGTGGTTCATTCAGATCCAGATCTGGAAATTGATTCTGTAATCTTTTAAGTGAAAATAGAATATCCGGATTTCTGCGAATCACCTTTTTTGGAAAATATCCTGATAAGTCAGGATCCGGAATCGGGTCAATTTTTGACAAGGGGAGGTGCTCAGGGATGATCAATTGTGTCAGAGGGTGGATTCTCCTGGCGATCTCTCCCCGGTAGTGGATTGGGATGTCAGTAGAAGGGTGTTCGTCACGATAAAACTCCACCTCAGGCTGTTCATCAGGGGTACAGCCGGAAATGAAAAAGAATAACAAACCTATGACGCTAAATCGATACATAATCCGGTGCAAAGTTACTTATTCCGCATTTCCCGTTCTTCTGGCAGAATTGTTTATTTTCGTTGACAAATATCAGATTGTGCGATACCTGATCATTGTGATGCTGATCCTGGGCACACTCGGTGCCACTGCTCAAAAAGTATTGGTTGTTGAGAAGGTGGGGAGAGGAAGATATTTCACGTACAGGGAGGGTGATATTATTCGGCTGATGACGAATATCGGCCACTTTCGGATAGAGGAAGAGATCGTCCAGGTTAATGATTCTTCGATACTTGTCAAAGGAAACTATCAAATTTCCTTTCGTGATATTTCATACATTGAAAAGGTTTACAGGTCGAGGAAGGGTAACGGGATCCTCCTTATGATTGCTGGGGGAGCACTTGTGGCGATAACGTCAATCAACAACGGATTACACAGGAACCAGGTATTGGACCCGCTTTTTTTATCAATAGGCGCCGGACTGGCAGGTACTGGCGGTTTTTGGTACTCAATGGGAAAAAGAAAGTACAGGATAGGTGAGAAATGGAAACTGAAGGCACTGGACGGGTTTCTGCGATGACTATAACTCCTTCAGCAGATCCTTGATAATCGTTGTCATTTCTGGTTCAGCTCTGCTTGCCGCATCGATTACATCCTGATGGGAGATTTCAACGATTTTTCCGGGAACTCCAAGGTCGGAAATAACTGAAACAGCAAAACAGCGCATCCCAATATGGCGGGCTGTAATCACTTCCGGAACTGTTGACATTCCAACTGCATCTCCTCCAATCAGGTGTATGTATTTATACTCGGCCGGAGTTTCAAAAGTAGGCCCTGTTACGGCTGCATATGTGCCCTTTTGTAGCTTGATTTGATGCTGGTCTGCGATCCTGAACACCGATTCAATCAGGAATGGATCATATGCATTGCTCATGTCAGGGAAACGGGGCCCCATTTCTTTTTCATTTTGACCCAGAAGAGGATTATTTCCCATCAGGTTGATATGATCCTCAATGACCATCAGGTCGCCTATCTCAAAGTCCGGATTTAAGCCACCGCTGGCATTGGAAAGAATAAGTAGTGAAACCCCAAGGTATTTCATGATCCGAACCGGGAATGCAATCTCCTGCATGGTATATCCTTCGTAGTAATGAAAGCGACCCTGCATTGCAACAACGGAATGACCCGACATGTTACCGAAAATGAGCTGGCCATGATGCCCCTCAACAGTTGACACTGGAAAGTTAGGGATGAATTCGTAAGGAATTGTATGTTCTATCTCTATTTCATTGACTAATCCTCCAAGCCCTGTTCCAAGAATGATTCCTATAGTAGGTTTTACAGACGTTTTTCCCGCTAAGTATTCAGTAGTTTCGTGTATTTTTTTCAACATAGTCCTGAATAGTTTGATCGAATTGCCCTCTTTCGTTACCGTGGAATTCAATCTTAATTGGAAGATAGTACAACGGCAATCGTTTGACAAAATTATTGAGTTCCGGTGTTTTAATCCGCATGATGTCTTTTTCGGTTGTAAAGATTACCTTTTTCCGCGATGGAATAGAATCAAATGTACTCTTAATCTTTCTCAGATCCTTAAGTGAATAGGGATAGTGGTCAGGAAATTTCATGACTTCCAGTTCACGACATCGCCTTCTGAGATGCTCCCGGAGAGGATAATCATTGGCAATTCCTGAAAAAAGGAGGATCACCGAACTGGAATATGGAGAAACAGGGCTGGAAGTTGGGGTTACAATAACCGGGTCACAGTATTGAATATAGGAGAAGAAGATTTGCTGGGTATGCCGGGGTCTTAGCTCCTCAATGATCCGACGTCGCGTGATCGGAGAAAAAACTTTTGGCGTTTTTGTTACAACGATTATATCGGCTCTCTTTGCCCCACAGGAGAATTCCCTTAACGTTCCCGAAGGTAATACAAAATCATCGGTATACAATTTATGAAAATCGGTAAGCAATATTGATAATCCAGGTTTCACCTGCCTGTGTTGAAAGCCGTCATCAAGAAGAATCACGTCAAGTTTCCTGAATTTTTCCTGCAAAATCTGAATACCCTGCACCCTGTCTTCATCAACGGCGACTTTAATGCCTTCGTATTTTTTCGCAAACTGCAACGGTTCATCGCCTACATATTTATATGCTGACCTCTTGGAAGCAAGTATAAAGCCTTCACTTGACCGGCCGTATCCCCGGCTTAATGTGGCTAATAGAAACCGATCCCTGAGAAGCCGGATTAAATATTCAATATGTGGTGTTTTTCCAGTCCCGCCAAAGGAAAGATTTCCAATTACAATAATGGGTGTATCAAATTTTTTGGAGGCCAGACATCCGCAGGTGAATAACCAATTACGGAACATCATAAATACTCCATATAGGAGGGAAATAGGGAAAAGAATAACCTGATAAAATCTCATTTTCGCTCGGGACGCGGCGAAAGTTACGAAGAAAAAAAATAGAATCCAACTACGTGTTAGGAAAAACCCCTAACATCCATGCAAAATAAACTCTCAACGTGCTTGTATCTGCTCCCGTTGGAGGAATTCAATGTTCTTAACCAGGTCTTTTATTCCGTAATCAAGTTTACCTGTTTTCATGATATAGTCAGAGGCTCCTGAGTCTATAAGTTGCATGGCGAGTATTGGGTCATCAAAGGTTGAGAAGAAGACTACCTGGGTTGAAGGGCTTAGTTTTTTTACCATTCTCAGGTAGTCAAACCCGTTATGGTCAGCCAGGTCGAATTCGGTTATTACGAAATGTGGAGTTACATGCTTGCGAAGTCGATAAAGAGATTCCTCGGCTGAATGATAAAGTTGAACATTGGAAAACCTCTGAATTGTTAAATGATACTTGAGAAGGCTACTGTGGATAGGGTTCTTGTCTACAATAAAAATAAGGACTGATTTCATAAGCCAAAGGTTCTGTTTTTTTTAATGTAAGATGACATCGCCCGATGTTTTTTATTAACAAGGTTTTGAACATTTTACTCTCAGTTTAGGTAAATTGGAATTATGGTGCCCTTTCAGTACCTTTGAGGCGATAAGTAACCTGAGATGAAACTGAAAGAAATTATTTCCGTATTCGAATCCTGGGCTCCTGCCTCATTTCAGGAGGAGTGGGATAATTCCGGCCTGATTCTGGGGGATCCAGTGATGGAAGTCACCGGAATCATGGTAAGTCTGGATACCACTTTTGAAGTACTTCAGGAAGCTCTGGAACACCAATGCAACCTAATTATTTCTCATCATCCACTGATTTTCAAAGGCATACATAAAATTAACCCTACTCTGCCTGAATATCAGATAATCCAAACTGCTATAAAAAATGACGTCGCCATCCTGGCTCTTCATACAAACCTGGATAACCGGTATGATAGCCTGAATCATTTTCTTGGACGAAGAATGGGATTGGAGCAAATCAGGATTCTCCAGCCAAAAAGAGGATACCTGAAGAAGTTGGTTGCATTTTGTCCATCTGATCATGTTGAAAAAGTAATGGATTCACTTTTTGACTCAGGTGCCGGTCAAATTGGAAATTATGATCGTTGCAGTTTTAAGATAGCTGGACAGGGGAGTTTCAGGGCGTCGGGAGATGCAAATCCTTTTGTTGGTGAGAAAAATGTCATGCACCTTGAAGATGAGACCCGGATAGAGGTTGTCTTTCCGGCACCAATTGAACAAAAATTAATCCGGGCTTTGCTTAGAAATCATCCATATGAAGAGGTGGCCTATGATATTTATTCACTGGATAATCCTTATAATCAGGCTGGTGCAGGAATTTTTGGTCAACTTCCTGAACCAATGACTTCTGACCTCTTTCTTCACAAGGTTAAACAGGCCTTTGAATTGAATTATGTTCGTCACACAAAGCCCCAAAGCAAACCAGTATCAACTGTTGCCATTTGCAGCGGAGCGGGAGCCTTTCTTATTCGAAATGTAAATCAAATGAACATTGATGCCTATCTGACGGGAGATTTAAAATATCATGATTTTCAGGGGGTATCTGATAATCTCCTGCTTGCTGATATTGGACATTATGAAAGTGAACAATTTGTTAAAGAGATGCTGAAAGAGTTACTAATTGAAAATTTTCCTAACTTTGCGGTCCTCATTTCTGAGCGTGAGACAAACCCTGTAAAATATTTTTAAGAGCTGAATTATGGCTAAAAAGACAAGCATACCAGTAGCAACTTCTGAACCCTCGAAGCTGAAAAGGAAAGTTGCATCCAAACCAAAAAGTGCCTCAAAGAAGGAGGTCAAAAAGAAGGAGCCAAAAGAAGAAGAAGTTTTGAAGGAAACTCCTGCAACTGAAGGGAAACTGAAGAAAGAGCAGACCGATGAAAAATTGGAGTTCTCAAATGAACAAAAACTAGTCGCCCTGTATAATCTCCAACAGATTGATTCTCAAGTTGACAAAATCAGAATTATCAGGGGCGAGCTACCGCTTGAAGTGCAGGATTTAGAAGATGAGATTGCCGGACTTGAAACACGGGTTGATAATTATATCCAGGAGACTGTTATGATCGAGAAGTCTATGCTCGAGAAGAAAAATGCAATTAAAGAGAGTCAAACCCTGATAAAACGTTATGAAGAGCAGCAGATGAATGTACGGAACAACAGGGAGTACGACTCATTAACGAAAGAGATTGAATTCCAGAACCTGGAGATCCAACTTTCTGAAAAACGCATTAAGGAGTTTCAGGGTACCCATGAGATAAAAAAAGTGGAGATTGACCGGTTACAAAGTGTGCTTGAAGAGAGAAGAGGCGATCTTGACGTCAAAAAGAATGAGTTGGATGATATCATCACAGAGACAGAAAAGGAAGAGAATGAGCTGATATCAAGGTCAGAAAAAAATCAGAATTACATTGAAGAGCGTCTTCTGACAGCTTATTCAAGAATTCGTAAGAATGCCCGTAATGGACTTGCTGTTGTGCAGATTGAACGTGATGCTTGTGGAGGATGTTTTAATAAGATACCCCCTCAGCATCAATTGGATATTAGGATGCATAAAAAAATTATCGTTTGTGAATACTGTGGACGGATCCTTGTTGATGATGGGATTGTCAATTATGTAAAATAATGTTCAGCAATAATGTGAAGACAAAAGCGCTGTACAGGAGCCGTTTTTTCCTGATCAGCGCTTTTGTTTTTATATCCGCATCTCTCTTTTCACAGTATGATTTCAATGATAGATGCCAGGATACGTATCGGGAAATTCTAAACTTTCGATTTGATGAGGCCAGCAATCTCCTGCAGACGGAAAGCGAACAACATCCCGATAACCTGATCCCGGTCTGCCTGGAGAATTATATCGATTTTTTCACGCTTTTTACAGGAGAAGATAGAGTTGTGTTTGAGACTCTTAAAAGGAACAAATCAATCCGGATCAATCACCTTGAGAGCGGCGATAAAGACTCTCCCTACTATCGTTTCTGTTTAGCAGGAGTAAACCTGCAATGGGCATTTATCCGATTGAAGTTTGGCGAATATACAACTGCTGCTTTTGAAATCAGACGGGCGTACCTGCTTCTTAAAGAAAACAAGGAGCGTTTCCCTGACTTTCTGCCGAATGAAATTGGGTTGGGGATACTACATATCATTGTCGGCTTGATTCCTGACCAATACAAATGGTTGGCAAGCCTCGCCGGTTTGGAAGGAACTGTCACGGAAGGAGTCTTAGAGTTAAAGAATGTTCTGAATTATAGTGATGATAATCCGGTTTACTCCCTGTTTAAACCTGATGCATGTTTCTATCTTGCATTCATCGACATCAACCTGGAGAATAATAGGGATGAATCCTTGTCTCTTATCCGAATGTTTGACCAGGATCCCATCCTGCAACATTACAGCCAAAGTCCATTGATTATCTATGCGAAATCAAGCATTTTTATGAAAACCGGGAAGAACGATGAGGTCATAACACTATTAAGTAGCTATACTCCGCCATCCGGCACACACCCATTTATTTTTCTTAATTATCTGGAAGGGCTGGCCAGGTTGAATAACCTGGATACATCAGCCATCACTTATCTGAACCGTTTCGTGAATGAGTTTACTGGCATAAACTACATCAAATCGTGCTATCAAAAACTCGCCTGGGCATACCTGTTGAAGGGGGATACAACGCGCTATTTTCAGGAAATTCAGAAAGCTGGAGCCATGGGAAACGCGATCGTGGATGAAGATAAGCAAGCCCATTCCGAGTATAATGTCGGGATAATACCAGCTATTCCATTGCTGAAATCACGGTTGCTTTTTGATGGTGGATATTACTCGGAAGCCTTAAAAATGTTATTGAGCACTCCTCTTGACAGATATGTGCGCAGCAGAAAAGATCTCACAGAATACACCTACCGTCTTGGACGGATCTATCATGCATCGGGAAACCTTCCGAAAGCTATCCAATACTATTCATCTACCATAACCAATGGAAGGAATCTGCCACATTATTTTGCTGCCAATGCCGCCTTAAATCTAGGCTGGATCTATGAGGGACAGGAGAACTATATTGCAGCAGATACCAACTATCGGCTTTGTGCATCGATGAAATACGATGAATATGAAAACAGCCTTCGCCAAAAAGCGAAGGCTGGTCTAAGTAGGTTGAAGAAGATAGGTGACTAGAATTTGAAGCCAAATGTGGCTGTGGCAGAGTGACTAAGGATGGTCAGGTCGGCCGGGTTGACCAGGGTTGGGTCATACATGTAGTAATTCATTTTCGATTTGGACCATTGGTAAGCGAAATCAGCAAAAAACCATTTGATATTAACACCAAACCCTCCGGATACCGTATACCTGGCGTCTACATTCCTGGAATACATATTCCCTTTACTGTCAGGAGATCCATAGTAACCAAAACCACCCCGAAGCCTGAACATGTTTATCCTCCACTCTGTCCCAACCCTGATATTGAGAGGTGCCTTATAGTTAGCAGCGATTTCTGAATTGACATCCTGGAATGAATCATCCCGGGCCCTGAACCTTGCCTGGTTATAGTTCACATATTCATAATCAGCGCTGATAAAACCATGTTTTCCAACAAAAAAGGCGATACTGCCAATTGCCCGGAACGGGGTCATTAATTGATAATCATAAGCTCCGGATGGTGAATACTGAACAGGGTAATTCAGGACACTGTCATAAACAGCAGACATACTTGAAGCATAATAATCATACATACTGGGATAGAAGGTAGGGGTATGTATAGCCCCACCAATCCGGATCCAGTTAGCAGGGCGGTATATGAGACCAACTTTGAAATTAACCCCAGTTCCGTGTGTCTCATAATTATAGTCATACCGTAACGATTGAAAATAGGGGATAGAATCTCCTGTATCTATTTCCTGGTATATGCTTTGATAGAAGTATCGAACGCTGGGTATTCCTATGGTCAATCCGAAATATAATTTATCATTGATATTTCCTCCGATAGCTATATCAAATTCGTTGATCGATCCCCAGGTATTGACTGCTTTAGTCTGAAATACTCCTCCATTCGGCATATCGGTGAGGTATTTATTGTCAGTGCTGTCATAAAATATCAATCCGCAATCGTAGGCAAGACCAATATCAAACGGATAGTTGTAGCGGACATCTCTGGGATTTAAAACAGGAGATGTGTTCAGGATGTCAGTAAAAGAGTTTAACAGGGAACTGGTATGATTTGGGCCCTGAACGGAAACTGTGTTATTGAAGTTGTTCTGCCGGTTCATGCCAAAAGCTACGCTGATGGATCTGATTCCTCCTGATCTGTCCGGTTTCCCGGTATAGAAAGTATAGACATATCCAAAATTGGCCAAAGCAAAGTTTAGTTTATTATCAGTTGAATTATATCCGTTGTATTCAGAAGAGGTAAAGCTGCCGAAGAATGAAGGGGAGAATGTGATCTCGGCGCTGCGGTATAATCCGAGTCCGGCAGGATTGGTAGACAGGGTGGAAAAATCTGCACCAACTGCTCCGAAAGCACCCGCTGTTGCCATAAACCTGGAAGTTCCATTGTAAAAGATCCGTGAAAACCTAAGAGCATCCTGGGCTGTCTGGGCAGAAAGGTCAATCCAGGCTGCACTTAGAAAGATGGCGATGAATAGGATTTTTTTCATTTATACAAGAGATTAAGAGTTAGTACAGAGTCTTTATTTACGTCTCCCGCCAGAGCTTCCACTACCAGAACTTCCTGATGACCTGGAAGGAGCAGAATAAGAGGGACTGCTCGATCTGGATGGGGAAGAAATGCTATTTGACCTTGAAGGCGAGGAGTTGGTTGACCGGGAGGGTGTTGAATAGCTATTCGACCGGGATGGAGTTGACCTGGATGGGGTATAATTCCTTGTTGGACTTTTGGTATTAATTTGTGTTCTTGTAGGGGCGGTATTTTGTCTGTTTGTGGCGGAAGGAGCGATACGTTGCGTTTGAGGCTGTGTAGTAGTTGGACGGGTATTAGACGGTTGCCCACTTCTGTTTTGCTGCTCAACAGAAGTTCTCGATGGTTGAGTCCTTGGACTGAGGTACTCCTGACTGGATTTGGGTTGACGGTATGTCGGTGAAGTGTAGCTTTGAGTTCTGCCCGTTGCAGGAGTTGACCTGGTTTGCTCCGGCTTGATATATTTAGGAGCAGGTTGCTGTTGACGAGTGTATTGAGCAGTGTTCCTGGTAGAGGTTGGTTGCGGTTCTTTGTCTGAACGGGTATATGTGTATTTCTGTTGGGTTGATGGTTGCTCCATGCGGGTTGAAGTAGTTTTCTCAACAGCTGGTAAGGGATTAGTTGTCCTTGAACTTACCTCATTATTGGTTACCGACCTTTCATTGGTTGATTGTGTTATCACCGTTCGTTCATTTGCACCCTGGGTAATAACCCTGTTATTCTGGGCAGAGGGAGTATTTGGCTGGACTACTGTCGTTCGGGAATTCAAATTATCACCTCCTGAGGAAGCAAGAGGTATCCGGCGACCATAATAGGTGTTGTTGGAAGGATAATCATACCCGTTCCATCCATAAGGATTCCCGTAATATCCATCCCAGTAACCATTATTGTATCCATTCCAATATCCGTATGAATAAGGACTGTAATAATAGGGATACCCCCAACCATAGTATGGATACCCCCAACCGTAGTATGGATACCCCCAACCGTAGTTCCAGTACCAGGGATCATATCCCCAGCCGAATCCAAATGACATGGACGGTCCGTAGCAACCTCCGTAACCACCTCCAAATCCTAATCCAAAACCTGCTCCAAAACCTGCTCCAACATATAGGTTAACATTGGGACTTGATGTGCCCTCCTGGTAGGTAGAGTCATAATTTGCAGGATCTGTATAGGTTTCATCATAATAGGGTACATCCTTTTCAGGATTATGAAACCGTTTGATCCTCGCCGAATAGGAGTAGTCGTTATAGTCATCTTCGAGTGTCGAGGATTTGGGAAGGGAGGAAGAAGAGCTATCGGGCTCTACGATCACCGGATCTGAATCAGAAGATTTGTTTGTGGTCTCTGACTGTTTCTTTTGTTTGTCCCTCTTTTTTTTCTTGGATGCTGTATAGTAAACGTCATCACCGTAAACAGCATCTTTATTTTGTTGGGCGAAAGATCCTGATAGGATGAAGCCCAGGATGAAGATGATTAATGCTGCTTTTTTCATGATTGTACCTCCTTTAGTTTTATGAGAACTGTTATATTCATTGGGGTCCTTGAATTTTTATTACTTTTGTGCGCAGGATTGCACATTCTCAAATACTAGCAAATATCATACCATATTCAAAAAATGGCTAAAAATTTCCCAACACGCGCAGAGAATTTCTCACAATGGTACAATGAACTTGTGATAAAAGCTGATTTAGCAGAGAACTCGGCTGTGCGAGGGTGCATGGTGATCAAACCTTATGGCTATGCTATATGGGAAAAGATGCAAGCGGTTCTGGATAAAATGTTTAAAGATACGGGTCACTCCAATGCCTACTTCCCGATATTTATTCCGAAATCTTTTTTTAGCAAAGAAGCCAGTCATGTAGAAGGTTTCGCAAAAGAGTGTGCCGTAGTAACGCATTACCGTTTAAAGAATTCTCCTGACGGAAAAGGAGTTGTCGTCGATGAAGATGCCAAATTGGAGGAGGAGCTGATCATTCGCCCTACTTCTGAAACCATAATTTGGGACACATATAAAAACTGGATTCAGTCTTACAGGGATCTTCCTCTTCTGATCAACCAGTGGGCCAATGTGGTTAGATGGGAGATGCGGACAAGATTGTTCTTGCGAACTGCTGAGTTTCTTTGGCAGGAAGGGCATACCGCTCATGCCACAAAAGATGAAGCTTTTAATGAGACTATTACGATCTTGAATTTATATGCTGATTTTGCTGAGAAATGGATGGCTCTTCCTGTAGTAAAAGGAGTGAAGACAGAGTCCGAGCGTTTTGCCGGGGCAATTGATACCTATGCTATTGAGGCGTTAATGCAGGATGGAAAAGCGCTCCAGTCTGGAACCTCCCATTTTTTAGGCCAAAATTTTGCCAAGGCATTCGATGTAAAGTTTTTGACTAAAGAAAACCAGTTGGAACATGTTTGGGCCACCTCGTGGGGAGTTTCTACCCGGCTTATTGGAGCACTGATCATGGCACACTCCGATGACAAAGGGCTGGTGCTTCCTCCCAAACTTGCCCCTATTCAGGTTGTCATTGTACCTGTTTTTAAAAACACCGATCAGCTTAGATTAATCTCGGAACAGGTACTCCCGATAAAGAAGAGCCTTGAAGACCGGGGAATATCCGTTAAATATGATGATAGGGATACACATAAACCCGGGTGGAAATTTGCCGAATATGAATTTAAGGGAATCCCTGTTAGACTGACAATTGGTCCCCGGGATATTGAACAAGGAACCATGGAGGTTGCCAGAAGAGATACTCTTCAAAAATCAGTGATCCAAATTTCTGATATAATTGAGTACATACCTGGCTTACTTGATGATATTCAGCAGAATTTATTTGAAAGAAATCTGGATTTCAGAGAAAAACATACCTATCGTGTAGATACATGGGGCGAATTTGTTGATGTGATCGAAAATAAAGGAGGTTTTGCCAGTGCTCATTGGGACGGAACTTCTGAAACTGAAGATCAGATCAAGGAAAAGACCAAAGCAACCGTCCGTGTTATCCCGATGGATAATCCTAAAGAGGAAGGTACTTGTATTTTTTCCGGTAAACCATCTTCAGAACGAGTACTCTTCGCCCGGGCATATTAATCAGAAGTGAATCACACTTCCAGGTCCGTTAATTGTGGTTTGAATATCTTTGGGATTGCCGGTATAGTAAATATTCCCGATTGACTGAATGGTTGCATTTAACCCCTGTTTAACATGAACATAGCAGTCATTGGATGATTTATTAGAGATAAATACATAACCAGACTGCAGGTTTCTTGCATCTAACAATCCAAAGTCATTTGAGTGCATGGAAGCAACTCCACAATTCCCTGACAGGTGGATATCTGCTGTTCCTTGTTGAAGATAAAAAAAACCGTTATGTAGATCCAGGTCTAATTCAATCCTGCCACAACCACCCCAGGCTTCGAGTTTCAAGGAATCAGTTTTCATTGTGTTTAAGCTTGTAATATTCCCGGAAGACTTATAGAAAATTTTCCAGATTTTAGGTATGTATATATAGACGTTTATGGGTTTATTATAGTTTCTGACCCAGTTGCATGAGTTCGTATTCCGAATCACCAACTGCCTGTTTTCTACTGTTGTCTCAATACCTCCAATAATGTTTTTTCCCGCCTCCACAACAATCTTGTAGACGCTATCCTGGGAAATAAACAGGTTTACAAAGTCGTTGACTTCAAGTGAATCAAAAATATTCAAATGCCGTTCCTCCATAATAATCTCTCCTGAGTTCGTGATGCAATCCACCCCGGATTTTCCACATCCGATGGTAAAAAGGAGCGAGAATATTAGCGAAACCAGCCAAAGTAAGTTATCTTTTTTCATCCTTTTAATGTCTTTTTCCCAAATGGGATTTGAAACTTATACCCCAACCCTATTCCCAGGTAATCAGCCCGGCCAAAATGTACCTTCAGCATCAGATTAATAAAGAAATTCTCTGAGATGCCGTATTGTACAGAAATTTTCTCATAGAGGGGTCCGTTGCTTTTTTGTGCGCCTCCGAGATAATATCCGAGGTTGAAAATAAATCCTAGTTTCCCCAGGATCAGTTGATAAGCACCATTGATGCCAGGGCGAAGGATACTTAAATGATTCATGATGGTATCGCCTTGTACTTCCAGAATTTTAAGATGCGATGGATCATACGAAAGATCCAGGCCTAAACCGACTTTGCTTTTTTTGCTGATTTGATAGAAGGTGTTTTCATAGATGTGAAGTACGATGAAGTTCTGCCCAAAAACAGCTTCCATATTCTTATATCCTACAGCTCCCCCAATGTTAAATTCAATATAACGCTGAATTACTGCTGAGTATGGCTCAGTGGGAGGATAAAACCGGTCTCCGATTTCTTTATTTTTGCGCTTGGGCCAGTAGGCAAGACCTACGTTGATCATCGGAGTATTCAATCCGTTATTTGGCATCTTTAATGAACCATTGGAAAAATGCTGCAAACTTATTCCAACCGAAGCTGTCAGCCATGTATTGATCCGGTAACGTGATTCAAACATCAGGTTTATAGCAGCATTCAGATGTGATCCAATGGCTATATTCTTATAATTGTCAAGTCGGTCGAACTTTTTTGTAAGGATGCCAACCCCGATAGCAAATCGAAATCCGAAGAAAAAGTTTTTGTAACGATATAACGGGAAGTTAATAAAAGGCATCAATCCTAAAGCCTGGCCCAGGTATGGAGAGTTTCCCAGACCTGAATACCAGCACGTAAAACCGATTATTGGATAGGCAAACGTTCGTTCCCATTTATGTTTCCCATAGGTCTGTTTTTGAATGCTGACTTCAAATGCCGGGAAGTGAGCATTGAAAAGTTCAAGTTCGAGGTGATGAGCATAGAGAAATCCATAATGAACCTTCCCTTCAATAAAGAGGTTTGAGGCAAAAAGCTTGTGTTTATTCTGACTCAATGAGAAAAGCGGTACAATACATAGCAACCCAAGTAGGAGAGTGGGAGAAATGTTTTTTTTACAGGAGTTATAATCAAGAAGTCTCAACAGGAAATATTCTTTGAAGCAAATTTAGCATGATTCACCAAGATCAGGAAATAGAAACGCCGAAACCGGATAAATAAGTATTTTTGCTGGCATGAAGAAGAAGATCGAAGAGAAGATTGAGGCGTTCCGTAAACTTCTGGTAGTGATGGATGAACTTAGGGCCAATTGTCCCTGGGATAAAAAACAAACACTTGAAAGCCTCAGGTATTTAACCATTGAAGAGACATATGAACTTTCAGACTCCATCCTTGAAAGGGACATGGACGGGATCAAGAAAGAGTTAGGGGATTTGATGCTGCATCTTGTGTTTTATGCGAAAATTGCCTCGGAAACAAACGCATTTGATATTGGTGATGTACTCGACAATATCAATACCAAGCTGATTCACCGGCACCCGCATATTTTTGGAGATGTGAAGGTAAAGGATGCACGCGAGGTCAGGGATAATTGGGAGAAGATAAAACTCCAGGAAAAGGGTAATGAATCGGTCCTCTCTGGTGTTCCGGGCTCGCTTCCAGCCGTTGTAAAAGCTTTCAGGATACAGGAAAAGGCAAGTGGTGTTGGATTTGATTGGGACCATGCAGGCCAGGTGTGGGACAAAGTTCTGGAGGAGCTTGCCGAATTGAAAGAGGCAGAGTCAATTGGGTCTCATGAAGAAAAGGAAAACGAATTGGGAGATTTATTGTTTGCGATCATTAATTATGCACGGTTTATTGATGTGAATCCGGAAGATGCACTGGAACGGACGAATAAAAAATTCATCAAACGTTTTCAGTTCATTGAGGAAAAAGCAAAGAAAGTTCATAAACCATTGCAGGATATGACTCTTCAGGAAATGGATCTTTTCTGGAAAGAAGCTAAAGCACTGGAAGGAAAATAATGCACTCCCAATTATTAAGAAGTCTCTTTTTCTTTTTTCTCATCCCGGGATTATTGATGGGTCAGACAGACTCAATCTCCTCAGTCAGACAGAAATCATATATTGATAAACGTTACTTCAAATCATATTTAACAGATGCAAGGGATATCGGTATTTCGCCGGTTCGCTGGAACACCTACCAATGGATTGGTGCAACTGCTGTTGTTGGAGCTACTGTCCTGCTTTTCACACAGGATAGCCATATTCAGAAATTTGCACAGAATAACCGCACTCCTGCGCTGGATAAAGTAAGTAAATATCTCTTTGAACCAATTGGAAGCGGGTTATACAGCCTATCAGCCATGGGTATCCTTTATAGTTGTGGACTGATATGGCACAACGATCGTGCAAAGCTGACAGCATTAAAGGGTGTAGAAGCTTTCATATTAGCAGGAATTTCCAATCAGCTCATGAAACACCTGACTCACCGTCACAGGCCTTCGCAGGATAATCCTCCTAATCCGGGATTATGGGAGGGGCCATTTCAGGGATTTGATTATACTTCATTTCCATCAGGGCATTCGGCTGCTGCATTTGCTATTGCCACGGTTGTTGCAACTTCCTATAAGGAGACAATCTGGGTTCCGATAGTGTGTTACAGTTTGGCCACCGGCGCTTCTCTTTCGCGAGTATACGACAATCATCACTGGGCATCGGATGTCCTTGTGGGATCAGCGATTGGGTTTGCCATCGGACAACTTGTGGTGAGGAATGAAAGCAAACTAAAAGTCCTGCCGGTATCACCGACAGGACCAGGTATTTCATTAGTTTATCCCTTTTAGTGTTTGCTCAGATAATCGGCAACGCCTGCGGCTGTTGCTTTCATCCCTTCATCACCTTTTTGCCAGTTTGCCGGACAAACTTCACCATTTTCTTCGAAAAACTCAAGGGCGTCAACCATTCTGAGTGCTTCGTCAACGCTGCGACCAAGTGGAAGATCGTTTACAACCTGGTGTCTTACAACACCCTGTTTGTCAATCAGAAAAAGTCCCCTGTAAGCAACTGGCGCTCCTTCAAATTCCAGGTTCCCATCTTCATTGGTGTAATATTCTCCTGCAAGGACATCGTAATTCGCGGAGATCGTTTTGGAAAGGTCGGCAACGATTGGATATTTCACACCCTTGATCCCGCCATTATTTCTCTCTGTGTTGAGCCATGCCCAGTGTGAGAAATTTGAGTCGATTGAACAACCGACAACAGCAACGTTCCTCTTTTCAAACTCGTCAATCTTATCCTGGAAAGCGATCAATTCGGTCGGACAAACAAACGTAAAATCTAATGGATAGAAAAAGAAGAGTACATATTTTTTCCCAATAAATTGCTCCAGGGAAAATTTTTCAACAAACTCGCCTCCGTTGATAACTGCATCTGCTTCAAATAACGGAGCCTTTTTTCCAACTAATACTGCCATGATAAACTATAATTTAAGGTTAATGTTCATTTTTTTTGCAAAGGTACAAAATTATTTGGAAAGGATATTAATAAGATTGGTTTGAATAATTTTTTACGGAAAGCCCGAAAAACAAAATGCAAAGATGTATTCGATAAAAAGGAGTCAGAATGCAAAGAAATGCGAATAGATTAGCAGGATGTTTATTACGAGCAGAACACTGAATGTTCTTGATTTGAACTCCTTTATCAGATTCAGAAAAAGGTATAAACTTGTCAGTGTGAGAAAGACAAATAGCGCGTAAACTCTTGCCTCCTGAGCAATATATATATATTGAAATTTGAGAACGTAAACAACAGTGCGGCAGATATTCCAAGTTCTGTTTAATAGTGGACATCTTTATCCCTATAACTTGATGTCATCAAAGCTAAACTGGAGTGAACGGTTTGTCCGGAAGTCGAAAAGTGTTAGTTTACGTAACTCAAAATAGTTTCTCCAGTATGTTTGCAGAGCCTGGTAATAACCCTTTTCCGAATTATCAGTCTCAATCTGTGCATTATTCAGATCAAGGATACTATTCATCTTCCCAATGAGGTAACGACCTTTGGTTACAGCATAGTTTTTCTTAGCAACCGTATCGGATTTAGCAGCAATAGTGACCTGGTTTTTCTGCATATTAAATTGCACAACTTTCAGGAATACATTTCGTTGAAAATCGATGGTCTCCTGCTCCACCTCATTCTTGACAATCTCCTCCTGAGATTCAGCGATCTTTATTCCTCCCCGGGCAACACCCCAATCATAGATCGGAATGCTGATTCCCAATGCGATTTGTTGTTGGTCTTTTGGGTTCTCATAAGCTCCAGACAGGGTGGCAGCATTTTTCGTTAACCCAACGATCGCAGACAACTCGGCATCAAAACGGCCTGTAAGTCTGGCCCTGTTTACATCTCTTGCCGATTCCAGAAGCCGTTTCTGGAACTCCATATAGGTTGATGAATAAGCTATTGACAGCGCAACAGCTTCATCAGGATCAACAGTAAAGAAGCTGATCTCAGAAGGGGGTATTAATCGAATGGGGATAGTATCCTGAATCCGCAAATATGATTTAAACCGAAATAAAGCATTGTCGAGCGATAGTTCTGCATTCTCCACGGCGGCCTGTGCTTTCAGGAAATTCAACTCGAGGAGCAACAGATCGTTTTCGGCAATTTTCCCCAACTGATACCTCCCCTTGGCAATATTAAAAAGGGTATCATAATTGGATAGGTTGGTAAAAGCAATTTTGAGTTCAATCTGTGCATTCAGAAGATTGAAAAAATAGTTAGTCGTAGTTATACTGATCTGTTCTACATCCTCCAGGTATTTCTGTTTCGCCTGTGAATATTTCATGGGTTCAATCTTCCGGTTCCATTTATAGGGATTAAATTTAAAAACAGGCTGAACAAGTCCAATATTCACAGGCGTGGAGAGATAGGATGCAAGAGTTCCGGTGTCAGTGATGTTATACAGAGCTTCTAATCCTGACCTGATGAATACCGATCCACCTGTAATTCCGATGCTTTGAGAAAGTGATAGGTTGGCATCCGAACTGACATACTGCTGTGGAACAAAAACTTGCTGACCTGTATTGAAATCTGTCTGTTGAGATATCTTTCGCTGATATTGAGCAGGTGTTGCGTCTATTGCCAGCAAGGGCAGGTTTGTCGCTTTAAATGACTTGTATGCCCAGAAACTGGCCCGAAAGGATTGTTTGGAATTTAGGGCATCAGGCGACTGATTTTTGGCAATCTCTATGGCATCCTGAAGAGAGAGACTGTATTGTTTGCCTTGTGCCACTATGAATTTGGGAATAAACCCGGATATGAGAAACAGGATGTTTAGTACAATGAGTTTTTTCATAGTAGAGGATATTGCCGGTTATTCATGTCTGAGTGATACGACAGGATCGTGCTGCGCAGCTCGTTTGGCTGGCATGTAGCCAAATACGATGCCCACAGTAACGGAAACTCCAAATGAGATCAGGATTGAGACCGGCGAAATGATGGTCAGTATTCCTGCAGCCTCCATGATGATCTTGGAGAATGTCAATCCAAGGATGATGCCAATCAGTCCTCCTGTGATACTGAGAATGATGGCTTCAGAGAGGAATTGAAAAACGATATCCTTTTTTGTGGCGCCGATAGCCTGGCGGATTCCGATCTCCTTGATTCGCTCCATCACAGAAGCGAGCATGATATTCATGATACCGATACCTCCGACAAGTAACGAAATACTCGCAATTGCACCCAGTACAATATTGAAGATATCTTTGGTACGTTGTTCCTGACGAAGCAGGAGCTCTGGAACTTTAATCTCGATATCAGTTGCACCCATATGACGCCTGGAAATCATTCGGCTAAGGATTTCAGTCGTAGGACTTATCATTGAACTCTCTTTGACCTGGACAACGATTTTATCGATCTGATTTTTTTCAACGCCCTCTTGAGATCCTCCATAAGAGATTGCAAAGTCTCCTCCGAAAAATATGCCTCCACCTCCTCTGATTGAAGCTGATGTTACCAGGGCCCGGTCTTTATACCTTCTGAGAATGGTTTGTATCGGAGCATAGATGGTGTTGTTGTAATCGGAGATACCGAGGTCATCAACAGTGGATTGATTGATCTCCTGTTTTTTGAGTACACCTATGACCCGTAACCAAATATGACCGCACTTGATCTCCTTGCCGATTGGATTTTCCTTTGGAAAGAAGCGGGATTTGATTGAAGGACCAATAATGCAGACGGCAATTCCTTCCCGCATCTGCTCTTGGTTAAACATATCGCCTTCCTGCAGATCGAGGCCGAAAACAGCAAAAAAATCTGGAGTAACCCCTGTGAGTTTGGTTGAAATTCGTCTGCCATCCTTCATCACCTCCGTTTCGTAGATAATCTCGGGGCTAACCCGTTCGACGGTTGGGATAATATACCTGATGCTTTCTGCATCCTTCAAAGTGAGGCCCGGTGTAAACCGTTTTTGTTCCTGCCTGACTCCTTTATCCAGATCGTCTGAGGAGGCATCTTCAGAGCTTGATCCGGTTGCTTTGTCTAGTTTTGGAGTAATGATGATATTGTTGACGCCAACCAGTTTCATCTGATCAAGAATCTCTTTCTGTGCACCGGCACCAATTGCCATCATGGCAATCACTGCAGCTACTCCGAAGATAATCCCCAGAGCTGTTAGCATGGAACGGAATTTATTCAGAAAGACTGCTTCCAGAGCAATGTTGAGAATGTATTTGTAACGTTCGAACACAGGAGTCTGTATAAAAAATGAATATGTTAGTTGCCAGGTCTTTTTTGGCGATTCCCGGAAGGCCTGTTTCCCTGATTGGGCATTTTCCCACCGTCCTTCATTTTCATACGACCTTCTTTGATCGAATCCTTGCCGGGTACAGCTTTATCTTGAATCGTATCTTTCTTTGGGTTGTATTTCTCAACAATTTCCGGTGCAAGCATAACGATATCTATTCCTTCGTCGAACTCAGGAGCCAATAGAAGTATTTCGTCCTCCAGGCTAAGTCCCTCTTTTACAATAATCTCATCGTAATTACTCTGACCCAGAATCACCTGTTGTTTAACCAGAGATCCATCTTTTTTAAAGACAAACGTGATGCTGTCGTTATTGAAGATAGATTCTAACGGAATGTACAAGACACTGTCGATCGTGGCGGTGAGAATGGTATTTTTTGTGGTCATGGAGGGACGGAGGATTGAGTCAAATTCATTAACCAGAATCTTCACCTCAAACACTTTTGCATTTGACCCCTGGAGCTGTTCTCCAATATTTGCAACCTCCGTGACGACTCCGGTAAATTTCTTATCAGGGAAAGCGTCAATTCCAATATCAACAGGCTGGCCTGCTTTTACTTTGCTGATGTCGATCTCGTTCACATACGTTTTGGAGATCATTTTGGAGAGATCCGGTAATTCTGCAACGATAGGGTCCCAGGCACTTATAGTGGCTCCGATCCCCATTTTACTGCCGTCCCAGTTTCTTCTATAGATTACCATGCCGGCTTTAGGTGCTATGACAGTAAATTTTTTCAGAACTTCCTGCATCTGGTCCAGTTGGCGTTGCGCTTTATCAAACTCAGCGTTGACTTCATTCATATTTGCGACAGCCTTTTCATAGCGGAGTATATAATTTTTTTCAGCCTGTGAAAAGGCCCGCTCACCTTTTTCAAGATCAATCTGAACCTGCCGTATAATGGCAGGCGGCTCATACTTTGATTGCTCCAGAGCTATCTTATTCTCTTCCAGATTGTATTTCAGGTTGATCAATTCATCTCGTGCATTTCTGAGTTCCAGTGAGGTATCGAGTTTTGTTTTGATACGTTGAGACTCATATTTCTCCAGGTTTAACTCTTCATCCTTGATCTTGTTTGTAATTTCAGTTCGGTCAAGTGTCGCAACGTACTGTCCTGAATCAACAACGGTACCATCAGGTATAATATCTTCAATTTTCGTATTGTAAACGCGAATCTGGCGAAGCCCCTCAGGGCCATAGATTTTCTCAGAACTCTTTGCTTGAAGTTCACCCGTTGTGGTAACTTCAATTGGGAAACTGCCGAACTTGGCCTGAACGAAAATTTCCTGGGTTTTCTCAGATTTAGAGAAGATGAAAAAAAGAATGATTGCCAGAATAATCACTCCGACAAAAATGTATGCATACCGTTTTGTTGTCATAGGAAAGATATGTTGAAGTCACAAATATATGGTCTCTTCAGGTAAGGAACAAGGTAAAACGATGGATTATGCATCGATATTGGCATATTTTGCATTTTTTTCGATGAACTCTCTCCTGGGCGGGACATCATCACCCATCAGCATGGAGAAAATTCTGTCTGCTTCTGTCCCATTCTCAATTGCAACCAAACGCAGGGTTCTGAATTCAGGATTCATCGTCGTGCTCCAGAGTTGTTCTGCATTCATTTCCCCGAGGCCCTTGTACCGCTGAATATGAATTCCGCTCTCTTTCCCATTCGCTGAGAGCTCGGCCACGAGGGCGACCCGTTCATTTTCGTCCCAGCAATATCTCTCAAAGCTTCCCTTTTTTATCAGGTAAAGAGGAGGAGTTGCAATAAACACATTCCCATTTTCAATCAGTTCTTTCATGTACCTGAAGAAGAAGGTCAGAATTAAGGTTGCAATATGACTTCCGTCCACATCAGCATCTGTCATAATGATTATCTTATGGTATCTAAGTTTCTCAAGGTTAAGCGCTTTGCTGTCTTCTTCGGTCCCGATAGTCACACCCAATGCTGTAAACATATTTTTTATCTCTTCGCTTTCAAAGATCTTGTATTGCATAGCCTTCTCCACATTGAGAATCTTCCCCCTCAGAGGCAGAATGGCCTGATATTTTCTGTCTCTTCCCTGTTTTGCAGTTCCGCCGGCCGAGTCACCCTCCACAAGGTAGATCTCACATTTCGCCGGATCGGCTTCAGAGCAGTCGGCCAGTTTGCCTGGCAGACCTGATCCGGAGAGGACATTTTTACGTTGAACCAGCTCCCTGGCTTTCCGTGCAGCATGCCTGGCTGTCGCAGCCAGAATGACTTTGTTCACAATGGTTTTAGCCTCATTCGGATGTTCTTCCAGGTAGTAGGACAGGAGGGAAGATACCAGTTGGTCAACAACTCCCATTACTTCATTATTACCCAGCTTCGTCTTCGTTTGTCCCTCAAACTGAGGTTCCTGAACTTTAACGGAGATTATGGCTGTCAGTCCTTCCCGGAAGTCGTCACCATTGATGTCGAACTTCAGTTTGGTGAGCATCCCCGATTTTTCGGCATAGGTTTTCAGGGTCCTTGTAAGTGCCCGTCGGAAGCCAGCCATGTGGGTACCGCCTTCATGGGTGTTGATGTTATTCACATAACTGTGGATATTTTCCGAGAAAGATGTGTTGTACTGCATGGCAATCTCGATGGGAATCCCATTCTTTTCTCCTTCCATAGAAATGGGTTCCGGGATGAGTTTTTCGCGTGTAGCATCCAGGTAGCCGATGAAGTCTGAAAGACCGTTTGAAGAGAAGAATATATCCGACATGAAATGCCCATCATCATCTTTCTCCCTTTCGTCCAGCAGGGCAAGCGTGATCCCTTTATTCAGATAGGCAAGTTCACGAAGTCTGGAAGCAAGAATAGAGTAATCGTAGTGCTCTGTAATAAAGATCGAGTTATCCGGTTTGAATGTGACTTCTGTTCCGTGGCGGTCTGTGTCGCCTATGACTTTTATCGGGTAAAGGGGCTTCCCACAGGAATATTCCTGTTGATAGATTTTGCCGGCACGATAAACCGTGATTTTAAGTGCAGATGAGAGGGCATTGACAACAGAAACGCCCACGCCATGAAGGCCCCCGGAGACTTTATAGCTATCTTTATCAAATTTCCCTCCGGCATGAAGCACGGTCATGACGACTTCCAGAGCTGACCGTTGCTCTTTCTCGTGAAAATCTACCGGGATTCCACGGCCGTCATCAACTACGGTGATAGAGTTATCAGGGTGAATTGTTACTTCAATATGGGTGCAGTATCCAGCTAAAGCTTCATCAATGGAGTTGTCTACAACTTCGTAAACAAGGTGGTGTAACCCCTTGATGTTAACATCTCCAATATACATGGCAGGACGTTTCCGAACCGCTTCCAATCCTTCAAGTACCTGTATGTTGTCGGCTGTATAATTCTTGCTTGCCAAATCCTTTTCTATGTCTGTCATAATCAGTCAGTTAGGTTTAGTTAAATAACTATTCAAATGTACAAAAAAAAGAGACACGAAAAACAGATAAAAAGCAGTAAAATCAAGGATTTTATCAACAGGTTCCGGTGAATAAATCCACGATAATTTCTGCCGCATTTCCGTTCCCGAAAGCCTGTGACTGAGGACGTTTTGGAAGGGGGAGTTGAACAGCCCGGATTATTCGTTCGGGGTCGGTTGCTGTGATGGTGTTCCAGCCATCGTGAAGAGTCTCCACCCACTCAGTTTCCGTTCGTATTGTGATGCACGGAGTCCCAAGGAAGTATGCCTCTTTTTGAAGACCACCTGAATCTGTAATAACTTTAGTGGCTTTCAGGATGAGAGATAGCATCATCAGGTACCCAACCGGATCTATCAACCGAAGGTTAGGAGGAATAGAGAAACGAGAAATGATTTTTTTTGTACGGGGATGGATAGGAAGTAATACTGGGTATGGGAGTTCACGGATCGCTTTCAGGATGTTTTCCATCTGTTGCGGGTGATCAGTATTTTCGGCCCGGTGGATAGTGGCCAGGAGAAAAACTTCCGGAAGATCCTGAACAGTAAAGGCAGCCGGATCTTTCTCCATAATTTCCCTGTAAAAGAGTACCGAATCATACATCACATCCCCTGTGAACCTGGTGGCCTTTTCCAGTCCCTCGTTGCGAAGGTTTGTCACGGCAGTTTGAGTAGGGGCAAACAGTAGATCTGAGATCCTGTCGGTAACAATCCGGTTGATCTCTTCGGGCATGATTCTGTTAAAACTTCTTAGACCGGCTTCCACATGGGCGACAGGAATGTGAAGCTTGGTTGCTGCCAGAGCGCCTGCAATTGTTGAGTTGGTATCTCCATAGAGCAAGGTCCAGTCTGGTTTTTCTTTGAGCAGGACTGATTCAATTCCTTCGAGCATCTGTCCGGTTTGCCGTGCATGACTTCCAGATCCTACACCAAGGTTATAGTGAGGTTCCGGGATATTCAGCTCTTCGAAGAAAAGCCTGGACATATTTTCATCGTAATGCTGGCCGGTGTGGAGGATGACCTCTTCAACCTCGGGGCGAGACCCGATCACACGGGAGATAGTAGCGGCTTTGACAAACTGGGGGCGAGCCCCGATCACGGATACGACCTTCATGTGGTACTAATTAGAAAAAAAAACAGCAGTTCAGTAAGCAGGATTCTGTTTTAATCTGTCATTTATCTGAACCGGCCGTCACCGGACGGTTTTCGCGACCTACCCCTCCCGTCGCCTTGCAGCCCTGGCGAGCAGCCAGGTGACTTGCGTCAGCGGGATGTACATGGTCTTTCAACCCATGAGGTTTACCCATCCCGCATGTTACCATCCGGGATCGTGGTCTCTTACACCACGTTTTCACCCTGGCCCGTTTGGGCGACCCAACGGGTTGCTCAAGCAGGTGGTTATTTTCTGTGGCACTTGCTGTAATCCGGTTGCCCGGATCCCTTCCTGTTAGGAAGCATGGTGCTCTGTGTTGTCCCGACTTTCCTCCCCGGGGAGTAGTGTTCCACGGTATTCTGCTTCCCGGAGCGACAGAACGAACTGCTGATGTGCAAAGATAGTACATATACCTGACAATTGTCTACCTTTGAACCCCTCCACAACATGTGATGAAAGATTTAAGCAAAGGGGCCGAAGGAAAACTGATATTCAAATTTGCCGTACCGATGTTGCTTGGAAATATATTCCAGCAACTCTATAATGTGGTGGATACTGTCATTGTAGGCAAGTTTATAGGAAATGAAGCTCTTGCCGCCGTGGGGACATCCTTCCCGATTATTTTCATGCTGATCTCATTCATCATTGGGATTACGATGGGGTTTACCATCATCATTTCACAATATTTCGGGGCAAAGGATATGGAGAGTGTGAAGAAGGCGATTAACACCCTCTACATTTTTGTCTTTTTTGCCTCAATCATAGTCAGTGTGGCAGGTAGTTTGTTGAGCGGTTGGATATTCAGGCTGGTTGACCTTCCCGAGCAGATCATTCCACAGGCTCAGATGTTTCTTATCATCTATTTTTCGGGCATGATTTTTTTGTTCGGATACAACGGGACGAGCGCAATATTACGTGGGGTGGGTGATTCTAAAACTCCTCTCTACTTCCTGATAGGATCGGTATCATTGAATATACTGCTAGACCTGCTGTTTGTGATTGGCTTTGGCTGGGGGATAAAAGGTGTGGCTTTTGCCACCGTAATCTCCCAGGCATTTGCTTTCCTGGCACAGATACTATACCTGAACAGATACCACAGTTTCCTGAGGTTTTCAATCCGGGAACTTAAATTCGACCGTCGGATATTTAACCAGGGGATCCGGATTGGTTTACCAACGGGCTTCCAACAGACTTTTGTAGCTGCCGGGATGCTTGCCCTGTACTGGATTGTGAATCAGTTTGGATTGGTAGCCAATGCCGCTTACAGTGCAGCTGGTCGGATTGACATGTTTGCGGTGATGCCTGCCATGAGCTTCAGCGCTGCACTGAGTACGTTTGTCGGTCAAAACCTCGGAGCCAACAGGCCCGACCGGGTGAAACGGGGACTTCGTGACACGATCCTCATGACCTTTGGGTTTGCACTGACTATTTCCGTTGTGACTGTGTTTTTTGGCAGATACCTGATGATGATGTTTTCCAACGACCCGGAGGTGATTGAGCTTGGAAGGATGTACCTGATGATTGTCGGATCATTTTATATTCTTTTCACGACAATGTTCATCATTAACGGGGTTTTACGTGGTGCCGGAGATACCTTCATCCCGATGATAATAACGTTGCTGGCGCTATGGGCGGTGAGGGTTCCCATAGCCTACCTGCTTTCCAGGTCACCGGAAATCGGATTGTACGGTGTATTCTGGTCGATTCCGGCCGGATGGTTTACCGGGGTTGTTCTTGCAACCCTATATTATCTTTCGGGTCGGTGGAAGAGTAAGGCTGTGGTTCGGTATAATGCAGAAGGGAAGAGGGTATGAGGGTGTGAGAGTGTGAGAGTAAGAAGGTAGGGAGGTAGGGAGGTAATCTATGGCAATCCACTATTGTGAGATTATACGGTCCAGGACATTTGCCAGTTGTTCGGTCAATTTTTTACGGGAGTAGGCTTCTATATTTATGCTTTCCGAATGTAAATCACCATTTTGATATCGGTTATAGTAGTCGAGGATGTGTTTCTCCACAGTTTTTATATCTCCATGATCTGATATCAGTCCTGATTTGGTATCATGAAGAATCGCGGCAGCATCTCCGTTCAGTGGCCCAAGGCAAAGAATAGGACGTCGGGCAGCCAGGTACTCGAAAAACTTTCCAGTCAGGATCATCTTAGCATTGGGCGTATTATTTATAATCAACAGGAGTACCTGGGATTGGCGCTGGGCGATCACTACCTGATTGTGTGGCAGATAAGGGATACGTTTTACATACTGTGTGAGACCATAGACCTCCAGCGATTCTGTTACTGTGTGGTCTATCTTCCCGATCAGTTTTATCTCCAGATCTTTTGCAAGATCCTTTTGAGTGGATAGCAGATTTTGCAAAGCGGCCCAGAGTGATGCAGGATTTCTGGTGCTTACAAGTGTTCCTATATGGGCAATGGAGAACTTCTTATCCATTTCAGGAGCCGGGGCGGTTAAGATATCATCAGCATCGTACCCATTCGTTATGACGTCATAATTTCTCAGAACGATACGGTTGAAATCAGTTGCCATCGTGTTGCTGATTACGGATACAGCTGTGGCATCTTTCAGGACAGTTTTTTCCAATCGCTGGTGTTCCCTGTCAGCGGAAGCAGTTAACTTAAGATCCTTATAGAAATCGATATTGGTCCATGGATCCCTGAAATCTGCCAGCCAGGGGAGATTGAGTTGTTTCGCAAGTTTCCAGGCTATTAAATGCATTGAGTGTGGCGGTCCGGTGGAGGCTATCGCATCAACCTGATTGGTTGCAAGGTATTTTCGGAGGACCCGAACTGAAGGTTTGATCCAGAATTTCCGGGCATCCGGGATGAAAAAATTTCCCCTTATCCAGACTGATATGTTTTCCAGCAACCTGTTTTGCCGTTTCTCCGAAAGGAATGCGGCATTGATCTTCTCCTCTTTCTTTCTGCCAATCACCTTTTTATAGGAATTATATGGCTCCCAGATTGGGTGACGCAGTATAGTAACCTGATCGGGGATGTCTTTCTGCAGAGAGTTGTCCAACTCGGGGTATTCAGGGTTATCGGGGATATACAAAACCGGCTCCCAGTTGAATTCCCGCAGATATTTCACGAACTTCAACCAGCGTTGTACCCCGGCTCCTCCACTTGGGGGCCAATAATAAGTAATTACCAGTACTTTATTCATTCTGCGGTTTTCCATGCCTTCCGGGCTTCCAGCACACCGAGGAGTATGATCAAAATAAGCAGTGTAATGGAGCTGATCAGGGAGATTTTTTCTCCAACCACATAAACATCAGGCTGAAATTTGAATTCCAGTTGATGAAGTCCGGCAGGTAGAACCATAGCTCTGAGTACAAAATTTGCACGGAAGTGAGGGGTAAGCTCTCCATCAACAAAGGCATCCCATCCTTTGGGATAATATATCTCGGAAAAGACTGCCAAACCATCTTTGTCTGTTTTGTATTCGTATGTCAAAGCGTTTGGAGCGTAAGAGGTCAGTTCAATATAGTCGGTTGAATCTCTTGCCGGTGTAAAAGATGCAAGAGTACTTTCAAACCGTTTGTCGATGATCGCTGTATCTGCAGGACTAAATATTGAGATGGCGGCCATCTCCTGGTCGGCATTGTCAACGAGATCAAACCCTTCAACAAACCAGGCATGCCCAAGAGCATCAAAGTTGCGTTGAGCCTGGGGTATCCGGTCCTCTCCCGGAAGGATGAAGTATTTGGCATTGAGCATATTCAGAACGCTCATGTTATTTTTGGCGATTTGATTCTCTATCAGCTCCTGGTAGCGCCTTAGCTTGGCTCCGTGATATCCGCCGATACTCTTGTGGAAATAAGAGGTGCTGGCATCGTTGAAGGTGTTGACACTCAGGTTGAAAACCCTGAAATCAGGATCGGGATCCTGAAGAATATCCTGATCAGCCTTAGTGGGTGCAAAGGGTACTTCAACTTTGGCTTTTGCGACAAAGCTGTCATTGTTCAGGTATCTTTTGCTGATCACAAACATATCCAGCAAAATCAGCGCACCCAGGATGATATACACATAACTTTTCTTCAGTTTGCTGAAGAGGAATGCCCAGAGGAGGGCTGCCGCCAGAATAATAAAAGCGAAGGAACGAAGTGCATCGAGGCGGACAACCCTGGCCCGATCATCACGAATAGCCTGCATCATCCAGTCGGGAAACTGGTAATTTTGCTGGATTGCGGCATCACCCGGACCGGAGAAACTCAGTAATAGGCCGGGCATAATAACAAACAGCAGTGCCAGCCCACCGGCGATGCCAAGTGCAATTTGAAGTGATTTAAATAGTTTCTTCTGATCCAGATGCTTCTCAAAAAGTACTTTCAGGGCTAACAGAGCCAGAAGTGGCATTGCCACTTCCGGTATCACCAATGCCATTGAAACACCTCGGAACTTGTTGTAGCCAGGGACATATTCCATGAAGAATTCGGTGAAGGCCATGAAATTGTGGCCCCATGCGAGGAGAATACCGAGCACTGTTACAGAAAGCAACCACCATTTTAACGAACCTCTCACAATGATCAACCCAAGAATAAACAGGAAAAAAACAATTGCTCCTACATACACCGGGCCAGCAACAGATGGTTGATTCCCCCAATAAAGAAATGGAAGTGGATATTTTGTGAATTGCGAAATCTGATTCTGCGGGACATTATTCTCTCTCAGGGCTTTAACAATGGCAGAATTTTCACTGATCTTTTCTGCAGATGCTCCCCCATAAAAGTTGGGGATAAACAGGGTCATTGTTTCACCAATCCCATAACTCCATTGTGTAGCATAGTCTTTATCCAGTCCTGTTGTTTTGTTGTCCAGATCATTGGTAAGTTCAGACTTTCCGCGGATTGTATCCTTGCCATACTCCCAGGTCGCCCAGAGGGTGGCTATATTGGTCAGGACGGCAAATGCGGCAGCAATCACAAGAACACTTATCGAAAGAAATAACCGGGCAACCCGTTTCTGGCGTATGGCAAAGATCAATTCAAAAAGCCCCAGGAGCATAACCATAAGGACAAGATAATAGGTGATCTGAGGATGATTCGCCTTGATCTCGAGAGAGAGGAATATGGCAGTCAGTATCCCGCCAAGGATATATTTTCGTCTCAACGTTAGAATGATCCCGGCAAGTACCGGGGCGATATAAGCAATTGCATGGGCTTTTGAGTTATGCCCGACATCAATGATTATGAAGAAGTAGGAGGAGAGGGCAAACGCGATAGCACCGGCAATTGCTAGCCATGGATCAACTTTCAACACCATCAGCAGGATAAAGAACCCTATGAAATAAAGAAATACAATATTGGACGGATGAGGGAGCCCAAGGGAAAGAATTTTATCGAAATACCCCAGGAGATTTCCTTTGTACACAACGGAAATTTGGTAGGCAGGCATCCCTCCAAACATAGAGTTTGTCCATAATGGTTCTGTATTTGTTTCCTCCCTGAAATCGACGATCTCTTTAGACATCCCGGTGAACTGCATGATGTCAGATTGCTGGATTTGCTTGCCATCTATCAAGGGGCTGAAATAGATCAGCGTGATCACCAGAAAAACCAGTACAGCAGTGACGTAAGGATAGAGGGTTTTGTAATCAAACTTTTTCATGGGGGTATGTTTATCAGATTGGTGGAAATAAAAAAAGAAGATCATATTTCAAATCTTCTTTCTCTACAAAGGTGGGTAAAAAAAATTAATTCTTATCCAACTTTTCGTCTGATACGGTCAATTTCTTTCTTCCTTTAGCCCTTCTGGCCAGAATAATCTTTCTCCCGTTTGCAGTGGCCATCCGTTCCCGGAAACCGTGTTTATTCTTCCTTTTCCTCTTTGAGGGCTGATATGTAGGTTGTGCCATGATAACTTAATTTTGGGCTGCAAAAATAAGAAGATTTATCCGAAGTTCAAAACAATGAACTTAAAATATTATGAGATCATTGACCTGTTCTGTTACTTTACCGGGATATCTTTCAGGGTTTCAACGAGGAAGTCCCAGAATTTAGCCACGGATTCGATGTTCACTTTCTCATCAGGAGAGTGCGGGAAACGAATAGTTGGACCAAAGGAGATCATATCCCAGTTCGGGTAGGCGCCACCAAGAATTCCGCATTCCAGTCCGGCATGAATCGCCCTGATTTCCGGCACCTTCCCGAATTTTTTCTCGTAAACTCCCAACATAGTCTTCAGGATAGGAGATCCTGGATTGGGTTTCCAGCCCTGATACTGGCCGTCAAACATGATATTGGCACCGGCCAGTTCAAACACCGACTGCATCATCTGTTCGAGGTCAGTCTTGGCTGAGTCGACAGAGCTTCTCATCAGGGCTTGCAATTTGATCTCATTGTTTGTTGACTTAACGATGGCCAGGTTGGTGGAGGTTTCTACCAGCCCTTGCATCTCATTGCTCATGCGTATCACGCCATTGGGGCATGCGTAAATCGCATTAAAGAGATTACGCTGGGTTTTTTCATCAACGAGGGCATCTGGTGCTGGAACCGGATCAACCAGGATGGTCAGGTCGGGTTCTACTGCTGAAAGCTCTTTTTTAGCATCGGTTGTGAATTCTTTTACATATTTCAGGAATTCATCTTTTTTCTGTTCCGGTACCACTACAATAGAAAACGATTCCCGTGGTATTGCATTCCGCAGACTTCCTCCGTCGATACTGGCAAGCCTTAATCCGTAGTTTCTTTCCGAAACCCACATCAGGCGGTTCAGGATTTTGTTGGAATTACCCCGTCCAAGTGGAATATCCAGCCCACTATGCCCGCCTTTCAATCCTTTGACGGTAAGTTTATAGGCCGTCATACCTGCTGGCACGGGTGTTCCTTCATAACTGAAGCTGGCATTGGCGTTGGTTCCACCGGCACATCCTATATATAGTTCACCTTCGTCTTCCGAATCCATATTGAGTAAGATATCACCCTGGATTACTCCGGATTTAAGTCCAAAAGCGCCGGTCATACCGGTCTCTTCATCTATCGTGAACAGACCTTCAATAAGGCCGTGCTGGAGATCTTTGGCAGCCAATACTGCCATAGCAGCAGCAACCCCGATCCCATTGTCCGACCCAAGTGTGGTGCCATCAGCTTTCACCCAGTCACCATCCACATATGGTTTTAGTGGATCTTTTACAAAGTCGTGGTTGGTATCTTCATTTTTCTGGGGAACCATATCGAGATGGGCCTGGAGGATTACCCCTTTACGGTTCTCCATTCCTGATGTTGCTGGTTTGCGGATGATGACATTACCAACCTCATCAACAATGGTCTCAAGTCCATGTTCCTTGCCGAAATCAATAACATATTGACTAACCTTCTCTTCGTGTTTGGAAGGCCGGGGGATTTGGGTCAGTTCGTAAAAATATTTCCAGAGAGACTGGGGTTGCAGGGTTAACAGTTTGCTCATAATTGTATTAATTTATTTGATGATTGATATTGTAATGCTTTAAATGGTGAAATGGTGAATTGGAGAGTTAGTGAGTTAAGCTTTCATGGGAATTAACGATGTAAAAGTAGGAATATTATGTATTAGGTTTTAAGGAGTCTCTTTCTGTAGTTGTTGAAAAGAAATGAAACGTTGCTGGTACAATACAGACATAAACGTATTGACCCGTTCTGCTGTTTCAGATAGTGGATCCAGTTTCTCGGGATACTTCTGTTCCAATTCATCGCAGATTGTTTGAACAGGCTTTGTCCCATCTATCAGTAGCCATGCAGAAGACCCAAACTCGTCGAGTTTGATCCGGATGAGTTGCTCTTTATTCAACGAGGCCAGAAAATTAGCTAACCAGCTCCTCCTGAAACGTGGGAGGAGGATATTCAGTTTTCCCTCCTCCCGTTCCTCATGGTTCAACAGGCGTATTGGGACCAGGTCCAAGGCACTTGTATGTTTCAAAATACTTCTGCGTTTCAGAAAGCTGACTTCCATATAATTACATTCCTGATGCTGGTGGAGCCGGGTCATCAGGTTTCCCTGCAGTCTTCAACGGGATCTGGATCATAACAAATCCTATGAGTCCGATAACCACAAGGCTGATCAGGAACGATGGGTGCTGGAAGAAGACGAAGTAGTCGTAGATGAATATATTGACCACTGCCAGGATAGCGATCACCAGGCCCATCAATGCCTCTCCCGCAATCATCCCGGAAGCAAGCAACACACCCGTATTCTCTACCCGCGTTTTCTGTGCCTGGTTGTATTTCCTTTTTTCGGTGAACCAATCTACAGCACCTTTGAAGATACCTCCAACGAAAATGGCAAAGGTTGTTTCAATAGGAAGATACATTCCCACGCAGACAAGCATAGGGCTTTTTACCTGCATCAGGATAAAAGCTGTTCCCATCAGCATGCCGGCAATTATCAGGGGCCAGGCCATTGCTCCTTCCACGATTCCACGTGACAGGATAGCCATCAGGCTTGCCTGGGGAGCAGAAAGGTTTTTACTGCCGAAACCTCCCTGATACCCGAGATTGTTTCCACTTGCGATATCCCCCTCATGGAGATAAGCCAGAACGACGAACATCACTGCACCGGCAAAGATGACACCAATGATATCACCTACCTGCATCCGCCAGGGTGTACCTCCAAGGATGTGTCCCGCTTTGAGGTCCTGGAGCATTTCACCGGCTACGGCAGCAGAGACACACACGATGGCTGCCACACCAAGCACGGCGGCTACTCCTGCTTCACCCTGTACGCCTAATCCCACCAGGATCAGTGCCGTCACTACCAGAGCAGTAAGAGTCAGTCCACTGATCGGATTGTTACTGGATCCCATGATCCCAACAAGGTAGCCTGATACGGCGCCAAAGAAGAATGCCAGGATGATCATAAGGGTAGATGCAACAACAGCTATCAGGACACTGGTTTCAAAGATGAAATATGTGATACCGAATGTGAGTACAGCTACAACACCAATTCCGGCCATGATTACGCCAAAGCTCAGGTCGCGTTCAATTCGAATTTCGCTCTTTTCGATGCCTGAAGCGGCTTTTTTTACATCGGAGATGGACCGTCCGATTCCGGTAATGAGGCTTTTCCTCATTTTATATAACGTATAGCTGGCACTCACCAACATCCCGCCAATGGCGATAGGTCGTATGATGAAACGCCAGACAGAGGAGATCTGATAGGATGGATCGGTAACCCGCTCCATGGCAGCTTCCGCTGACAGAGTTGGGTCAGAGCTCATCAGATAGGTTGCCCATGCCTGAAAATCGAAGCTGGGCAGCAAAAAATAGAGGATCATTGGGGCAAGTAATCCCCAGGCAATTATTCCTCCACTGAAGTTCAATGCACCTAACCGTGGTCCTATGATATATCCGACACCCATATATGCCGGGCTTACTCCGGGAGAGCTGAGAAGCATCCCCCCTTTTCCTGTAAATACTGTTCCTGCAATGGTTTGCTGTGAAAAGGTGATAAATTTTTCCCAGATATACTGAAAAAGTCTGACTTCAGCCAGAATTTTGATCAGACCACCCATTCCCATTGCCCAAAATAGAAACCTGGATCCTCCTGAGCCTGACTGGCCGGCTTTATGGATCTCGGCGGCAGCCAGTGATTCGGGAAACGGGAGTTCGGCATCTTCCACCATTACCCGTCTCAGCAAGGCGACGAACATAATCCCGAGAATACCACCGGAGATCAGAATCAATGTAGATGTAACGTAATGCCCGGCTGTGAAAAACTCAGGCCACACACCTGAAATAAAGAAAGCCGGTAGGGTGAAGATGGCACCGGCAGCAACCGACTCCCCAATGGAACCAACGGTCCGTGTGAAGTTCTCTTCAAGGATAGTTCCCCTTAGCATCCGAAGGACAGCCATGCCAAGTACTGCAGCCGGATATGTGGCTGCAATGGTCATCCCGGCCTTCAGTCCGAGATAGGCATTGGCGGCTCCAAGGATCACAGCGAAAAAGAGGCCTATGATGAGGGCTCTGACGGTGAATTCACGCATTTTCGTCTCTGACGAAACGAAAGGGACGAATTTCGGGTGTTCAGACATAAAATCGAATTTTTGTGGTTATCAGTTTCAGGCCTCTAAGTAACAAAAAAAAGTGAGGCGGTCAAAGACCTGGGATGTAAATCATTTTTTTTGAGACAAAGAATGGTTCAGAGAAAAAATCAGAAAGGGCAGTAATAGTTGCACCTGAATGTAATGAGTGCACCTCTGTTTCAATATCCCCTCCTCCCAGATAGAAAATCCCGTTCTTCATCTTGTTTTTGTGCTCACGGGCAATTTTTCTTCTTGCCATTGGGTAAAATTCGGTTATCCCTTTCACAGCTCTTCCGGTTATGAAGTCATAGGTGCCCTTTGCCGATTCAAAACGAATCTGGAGCGGTTCTATGTTTTTTAACTTTAGCTCTTTCCCGATTTCTGATACCACCCTGATTTTTTTCCCAACCGAGTCAGCAAGCGTAAAGTTGGCTTCAGGGTAGAGAATAGCAAGAGGAATACCGGGTAATCCACCACCTGTTCCGGCATCCAGAATCCTGGTCCCTGGAGCAAACCTGATGGCAAGTCCAATGGCAAGAGAGTGAAGGATGTGGTGAAGGTAGAGATTGTCGATATCCTTCCTGGATATCACATTAATTTTGTCGTTCCAGAAATGATAAAGATCACCCAGCGCAATAAACTGTTGATATTGGCTGGGTGTAAGGGTTGGGAAATATTTCTCTACAATGGATACCAGAGAGTGAGTATTATTCTGCTTTCTTTTTCGTTTTTGTTGCTTTTGCTTTGGTGTCAGGAGCAGCAGTTTTTTTTGTTGCAGCAGGTTTCTTAGCGGTTGCCTTTTCAGCAGCAGGTTTCTTAGCGGTTTCCTTTTCAGCTGCCGGTTTTTTAGCTGCCGGTTTTTTTACAGCCGGTTTTTTAGCTGCCGGTTTTTTTATAGCCGGTTTTTTAGCTGCCGGTTTTTTGGTAGCCTCAGGTGTTACAACCTCTTTCTTTGTATCTGCGGCAGGAGTTTCAGTTTCAGCGGTTTCAACTGCAACGGTTTTAACTGCAGGGGCTTCAACCGTAAGGGTTTCAACTACAACAGTTTCAACAATTGGAGTCTCAATAACAGGTGTCTCAACGACAGGAGATTCAACTACCACAACTTTTTTAACCTTCTCAGCCTTCTTGGGCTTAACCTCTTTTTTTGCTTTTTTGACAACTACCTGGGTAGCTTTTTTTGCTTTTCTGGGGCGGCTTACACCATAGCTCTTGTTTATAATTTTGCCTCTTCGGCTCTTTTTATCTCCTTTTCCCATAACGGACTATTTTGATTTTCTTTCTTGTATTAGAGGCGGCAAAAGTAATAAATATTTATGGATTGTCCATGAACTTCCGAATGAGTAAATCAGGCTTTTTAATCACGGCAGCAGCCCAGGCAATGAATATATCTGTTTCTTCTTCATCAGTTAACCTCCAATCGACGTCTGAGGAGTGCAGCCTGGATGTAAGGGAATGCAATAGAATAGCTGCAGAAACGCTGATATTCAGGCTCTCCGTAAAACCTACCATGGGTATGCGGATAAATTGATCTGCCTGGCTAACAGCTTCAGGTGTCAGACCATGAAGTTCGGTGCCAAAGAGCAGTGCGAACTTCTTCCCGATGGGAAATGAATCAGGCGTAAAGTCATGCTGGTGAGGTGTTGTAGCTACAATCTGATAGCCCTGTTCCTTTAATCCTGAAAGACAGCTTGTTGTATTGTTCTCAGCCTGGTTGTGTTTTATCAGGTTTAACCATTTGGCAGATCCAAGAGCTACATCGGGATTAACCTCGTATTTATTTTTATTCTCGATGATGTGAACATCCTGTACCCCAAAACAATCGCACGTTCGTAATACAGCACTGGCGTTGTGTGGCTGGTAAATATCTTCTAGTACGATAGTGATATACCGGGTTCGGAAGCGGATAATCCTGGTAAATTTTTGTTGTTTGTTTTCAGAAATGAAGGTGAGCAGGTGTGTAAGAATCCTCTGTTTATCAGAGAGGGAGTATCTGTTAATAAAGTCCATCGCTATCTTTTTCAGAATGAGTTGTAAAAGTAAAAAAAAGTGCCCTGATGCCTTCATTTCAAGAAAAAAACTAATTTTGCACTTCCAAAATCAAGCAAATACCCCAACTATGACCGCAAAAAAGGTTGATACGAAGAAGGCAGATGAACGACTCCATTCTGTTGAAATGGCACTGAGTAAGACAGAAACGTTTATAGAGAATAATCAGAATATTATCCTGATAGTAGTTGGAATCCTGATTGTCATTGTCCTTGGATTTTTCGGGTTCAGGAAATATTACCTTGAGCCAAAAGAGAAAGAGGCGCAGGGGCAAATGTTTATGGCTGAGATGTATTTCGAACAGGATTCTCTTTCGCGAGCACTCAATGGAGATGGGAACTACCTGGGGTTTCTTGATATCATTGATCAGTACGGCCTGACTAAATCGGCTAACCTGGCCACTTATTATGCAGGTATCACATATCTCAAAATGGGTAGTTTTGATCAAGCAATTGAATATCTCAAGGATTTTGATGGCGATGACAAGGTAGCTGCTCCCATGGCTACAGGAGCTATCGGGGATGCATACATGGAGCTTAATAATGTAGATAAAGCGATTGACTATTATATTGCAGCTGCCGACCAGAGTGATAACGAACTCACGGCACCTCTCTTCCTGATGAAAGCAGGGATGGCTTATGAGATCCAGGGAAATTACCGCCGTGCTCTGACAATGTATAATCGCATCAAGCAAGAGTATCCACGTTCATTTGAAGGCACCCAGATTGACAGATTCATCAGTTTTTCCAAAATGAAAGCGGAAAAATAGGACAGACGTATGACGTGAGACTGAGATGAAGGATGCAGGGAGGTAGGATAAAAGAACTAAATTGTTTCGAGCCAGTAGTTTAATATTACTGGCTTTTTTTTATTTTGCATTGTTTTCCAGTACTTTTGAACGAATGAAAGAGTTTCCCCGAATTGTTTTTTTTGGAACGCCGGATTTTGCCGTGGCCTCGCTAGATGCTTTGATAAAAGCTGATTTTGCTGTTGTTGGGGTTGTAACTGCACCTGACAGGGAAGCTGGGAGGGGCTTGACAATGTCGCAGTCGCCAATAAAGCGATATGCTGTCAAAAATTCTCTGCCGCTTTTTCAACCTGAGAAACTGAAAAGTCCGGATTTTATACAGACACTTTCAGTACTTAAGCCTGATATACAGGTTGTTGTAGCATATCGTATGTTGCCAAAGGAGGTATGGAGTTTCCCTCTTCTGGGAACGTTTAACCTTCATGCATCACGTTTGCCTCAGTACAGGGGAGCAGCCCCTATTAATTGGGCCATTATTAACGGCGAAGAGGAGACTGGTGTTACAACGTTCTTTATTGATGATGAGATTGATACCGGAGCTGTTTTGTTGCAGGAGGGTATCCATATCAGATCTGAAGAGTGTGCCGGAGAGTTGCATGACCGACTGAAGATCCTCGGGGCAGGACTTGTTGTAAAAACGGTTAAAAGAATTGTTACAGGAGATATTGCCCCAAGAACGCAGGTATTATTAAGTCCGGACACCGATATGCTCAAGCTGGCTCCAAAAATTCGTAAGAGCGATACTGTTATTAATTGGAACCAGGACACACACATCGTATATAATCAAATCCGGGGACTGACTCCCTCCCCTGGAGTATACACCGAAATTGAGCTCAAAGATGGATCTTTCATCCGGGTAAAAATTGGATCGGTCAGGGTGTCTTACGACTCGCAACAACAGACATTTATCCCCGGAGATGTCGTCTCAGACAGAAAACGATTTCTAAAAATAGGTACCCGGGATGGATATATCGAGGTCTTGACCCTGCAGCCGGCCTCAAAAAAACACATGAATATCCGGGATTTTTTAAATGGATCTGGGGCTCTGTTAGCATGAAACCCTTGTTAATTGTGGCTTTTCGGCCACAGTTATTAACAAAATCATCGATTTATTAACATTTATTGTGCTTTTAGACGACCAACCATTGACAATGCCCGTAAATAGTGTATATTTGTGAGGTTAAAAAAATGAGTATTCACTTAAATTGAATGAAAATGAACAAGGCTCAATTAATCGAAGCAATCGCTGCTGAGGCAAAAATGACAAAAGCTGATGCCAAAAGGGCATTGGAAGCTGTAGTTGGAGCCACTACCAAGGCTCTGGCCAAGGGTGAGAGAGTTGCTTTAGTTGGTTTCGGTTCTTTTGCAGTTTCCAAAAGAGCTGCTCGTAAAGGCCGCAATCCGCAAAATGGCAAAGAAATCAAGATTGCTGCCAAGAAAGTGGTAAAATTCAAAGCTGGTGCTGAATTAGCTAAGAAAGTTAAGTAAGACTATTTGAATTTATTGCAGAATGTAGGGGTAATTTATTAATTATCCCTGCATTTACTTTAGTAAGAACCTATAGGGGAGTTTTGCATCCTGCCCTGCATAGTCCACACCAATTCTGGACGTGATGACAATCTCGTTTGGAATTGTTTTATTTTCAGCCTCCTCTATCCAAATCGCAGGGGCACTAATCCTGGAAGTTGTTTGAGTAAGGCTCAATCCCGAATGAGAAAAATGGATTCCCAGAGCCTCTGCAATTTTCCCCGGTCCGTTTGAGAACTCTTTCCCTTTCTTCACTTTCTTACGCCTTTGCATCATTATTTCAATTCCTGCACAAGGCTGAATCCCTCTGATCAGAACAGCATGAGGGACTCCTACGATATTTGTCACGACGTTGAACAACGAGTGCATACCATAGCAGAGGTAGACATATGCAGTTCCACCCTCACCATACATTATTTCGGTTCTACGGGTTCTTCTTCCTCCGTAAGCATGGGAAGCCTTATCGGTTGTGCCTGCATAAGCTTCGGTTTCTGTTATGATACCGGATGCTTGTTTGCCATCAATCCTGGTGCAAAGTCGTTTCCCCAATAAATCACGGGCGAGTGAAACGACATCTGGTTGGATGTAAAAAGAGTGGGAAAGCATAATGTAAAGCTAGAAGTTAGATGTACTAAGTTTTTTTTTGCAGGAGGAGCAAGTTAGCAATAATTTCAATGTCTCATGGATTTATCCTACCTTTGTATTTCCAGATAACTTAACCCCAGTCATGTATTGGTCCCGTATTTGCAATCCACCGCTCATTCTTTCGCTGAACTCCTCCCGGGATTATCTCTCGGGTATCGGTTAATCTGTCTCAGGGTAATTCCAGTTTGCTGTTTTAATTTAACCAACTCCTGAACTTTCAGGTCCTATGCATATTATTGATATTTCCATTTTTATTATTTACATTCTTGTGATGCTGGGGATTGGCTTCTTCTTTCATCAGAAGAATAAGAATCTGGATGATTATTATGTAGGAGGGCGGAAGATGTCGAGTCTGCATGTTGGATTATCGGTGGTGGCTACCGATGTTGGCGGTGGATTTTCAATTGGTTTGGGAGGTCTGGGGTTTATCATGGGGCTGTCGGGTTCGTGGATGTTGTTCACCGGATTGATTGGTGCGTGGCTAAGTGCTGTCTTCCTTATTCCAAGGATCAAAGCACTCAAATCAAAGGAGCCGCTCTACACCTTTCCTCAGGTTTTTGAACACTTTTATCACCCACGGGTAGCCTTTATAGCCGGAATTATTTCAGCTGTCGGATACCTTGGATTCACAAGTTCGCAGCTTCTGGCCGGTGCAAAACTGGCAAATGCCACATTCAGCGGTTTGAGTTTGGATATGGCTTTGGTAATAATGGGTTTTGTGGCTGTTGGATACACTGTGATGGGTGGTTTGAAGGCTGTGATCTATACGGATACTGTGCAATGGATCATTCTCATGTCAGGTCTCATATTTGTTGCCATCCCGTTTTCATACATTTCGATCGGAGGGATGGAGACTATCGTTAAGTCAGTTCCTGCCTCTTTCCTTTCGTTGACAAACGTCTCGTGGCAAACAATTGTCAATTGGTCTGTAACCATTGTGCCCATATGGTTCGTAGGAATGACATTGTATCAACGCATTTATGCTTGCCGGTCTGAGAAAGAGGCGAAAAAAGCCTGGTATATCGCTGGTGTTTTCGAGTGGCCAATCATGGCGTTCATGGGAGTGATTCTGGGACTCTTTGCACGGGTAGCGTTTGACAACGGTATGCTGGTTGAAGGGGGGATTACAGACCCCGCTGCGGTTGATCCGGAGATGGGATTGCCCCTTTTGCTGAGAAACGTGCTCCCCATCGGATTGATCGGACTGGTCCTCTCAGCCTATTTCTCTGCCATCCTTTCTACGGCCGACAGTTGCCTGATTGCCTCATCTGGAAACCTGCTCACCGACATCATTGCAAAGCTCAAGCCATTGCGCTGGAATGAAAAGAAAACCTTGTTAGTGAGTAAATTACTTACACTGGGAGTAGGAATAGTAGCCGTATTTATTGCCATGAGAATGCAGATGGTTTTGGAATTGATGCTATACTCCTATGCGTTCATGGTTGCCGGATTGTTTGTCCCGGTTTTAGCACTTATTATTCAAAAGAGGCCCGACTCGAAAGCAGCTTTCTGGTCAATGGTTGTTGGAGGAGTAGGCACCTTAGCTCTCATAATTTCAGAAGTAAGCCTGCCACTGGGGTTGGCCCCAATTATTTTCGGACTATCAGCCTCGGCATTGACCTATCTGATTATCTACTTTATTAATAACAATTTAAAAAAAATCATACTATGAAGATCCATTATTATACTGTCTCGGATACTGTAACAACGCTTGAACGAGCAAAGGTTGTTGATTTCTTATTTCAACACCTTGACCAATTTGGAGATACGAAAACGGCAATAATGAATTCTATAGATTATGCTCTTATTCCGCATGCAATGGCTGGTGGATTTATCCTTACTGCCATAGAGGAGGATGAAATTGTTGGAGCCGTAGTAATGAATAAAACGGGCATGAAAGAATACATCCCGGAAAATATTCTGGTCTACATTGCAGTGCATAAAGATAAGAGGGGAGAGGGTATCGGGAAACAGCTGATGAAAGAGGCCATTAAAATGGCAAAAGGAGATATAGCTCTTCACGTTGAACCAGATAATCCTGCACGGCTTTTATATGAGCGGATGGATTTCACCAGCAAGTATCTTGAGATGCGATTTATCAGAGACAAACAGCCCAAAAAGAACACTGCATGATCGCTTCTACCTCTTCCTTAACTCTTGACCAGGAGGCCTTGCGGATCAACCTGGAGTTTCTGAGAAAACAGATAGGTCCTCATCCAAAGATCTCTTCTGTGGTGAAAGCCAACGCGTATGGCCATGGCATCAATCAATTTGTGCCTATGGCAGAGAAATTCGGGATTGACCATTTCTCAGTATTTAGCTCTGATGAGGCCTACGAGGTATGCCAATTGGTTTCTCCAACCACACAGGTAATGATCATGGGTTGGATTTATAAAGAGGAGATTGAATGGGCGATAAGCCGGGATGTTGAATTTTATGTATTTGACATTCAGCGACTTAAAGAGGCGATCAGGGCCAGTAAAATCGTAAAGAAGCCTGCCAGGATTCACCTGGAGTTAGAGACAGGGATGAACAGAACCGGACTCGGGAAAAAGAATCTTGAATTGGCATTAAAACTGATAGATGCCAACCGTGACCAGATTCATCTGACAGGCATTTGTACCCACCTGGCAGGCGCTGAAAGTATTGCCAATTATCACAGAGTTCGGAGCCAACTCAAACGATTCAAGCGGACACTGCGAAACATTGAGAACCGGGGCTTCGTCCCTGAATTCCGCCATATGGCCAGCTCGGCAGCTACATTAAGTTATCCTGCTACACGGATGGACCTGGTTCGTGTAGGGATTGCCCAATACGGCTTCTGGCCCAGCCAGGAAATCTTTATGGATTATGTACGAACCAGCAAGGATAAAAGTGACCCCCTGAAACGTGTGTTGTCATGGAAAAGCAGGATCATGAGCCTGAAAGATGTCAAAGAGGGAGAATTTGTCAGTTATGGAACCACCTATCTTGCAGCATCGCCAACACGCATTGCAGTTGTTCCGGTAGGATATGCCAGTGGATTCAGCCGGTCACTCAGCAATCAGGGAAGAGTCCTGATCAGGGGAAATCGGGTTGGAGTGATTGGGTTGGTGAATATGAATATGATGATTGTTGATGTGACCAAAGTACCGGAAGCAGAGCAAGGGGATGAAGTAGTGATCATTGGCAAACAGGAGGATATGGAGATATCTGTAGCCTCTTTCAGTGAAATCAGCAACCAGTTAAATTATGAGTTGTTGGCCAGATTACCACAACGGATTGAAAGAAACCAAACTAACTTAAATAGTTAAAGTTATGGCATTTATAACAATGGACCGAAGTAAGCTGGTCCACAATTATCAGTTCCTGGATACCCTGTTTTCGAAAAATCAGATTGAGTGGGGTATTGTTAGTAAGGTTGTTTGCGGGAATGTAGTGTATCTCCGTGAATTGATTGAACTGGGAACTAATGAGATTCACGATTCCAGGATCAGCAACTTGAAAGCCATCAAGAAAATCAATCCGGACGTTCAAACCGTTTACATCAAACCTCCTGCAAAAAGAGCCGTTAAGAGTCTTGTGAAGTATGCAGATGTAAGTTTCAACACGCAGCTGGAGACCATACAATTGATTTCAGATGAAGCAGCTAAACAGGAGAAGGTTCATAAAATTATCATCATGATCGAGATGGGCGATTTGCGGGAAGGAGTGATGGGAGAGGATCTGATGGACTTTTATTCGAGCGTATTCAAGTTGCCGAATATTGAAATCATCGGGATCGGGACCAATCTGAACTGCCTGAATGGTGTCATGCCATCGCACGATAAACTGGTTCAACTAAGTTTATACAAGCAGTTGATTAATGCTAAATTCAACAGAAATATCAAATGGGCCACCGGGGGTTCTTCAGTTACCATTCCACTTTTATTAAAGAGACTTATCCCAAAAGGAAACAACCATTTTCGGGTAGGAGAGACCCTTTTCCTTGGGAATAACCTGGTTACAGGGGAGACCATCAGGGGGATGAAGAATGACGTTTTTAAATTGTATGCTGAGATCATAGAACTGATTGAGAAACCTCGTGTGCCGATGGGAGAGATGGGAGTGAATGTGGCTGGAGAGCAGGTTACCTATGATGAAAAGGATTTTGGAAAAACTGCCTATCGCGCAATTCTTGAGATTGGATTGCTTGATATAGATCCAAAGAATATCGAACCTGAAGACAAGTCGATTAACATCATTGGCGCCAGCAGCGACATGATTGTTCTGGACCTGGGAAGTCATAGAAAAAGGTACCAGGTAGGAGACCTGGTACCTTTCCGGTTAAACTATATGGGTTTGTTGAGTATTCTGAATTCGGCTTATATTGGTAAAAAGGTCGTATAAGATTAGTTTACACCCATCTCTTTCAGGATAAATCCTGCATCAGCAAACTTCTCTGTGATGAAGAGCACATACCTGATGTCAACAGAAATTGTCCGTTGAATCTCATAATCGTATTGCCAGTCGCTTATCATCGCTTCGTAGTTGCCATCAAAACAGACTCCGATTACTTCGCCTCTGGCATTCATAACAGGGCTTCCGCTATTCCCTCCTGTTATATCACATCGGTGCAGGAAAGCGATAGGAACATCTTTTAATTCTGGGTCAGCCCATTGTCCGAAATTCCTGGTTTCATAAAGTTTAATCAACTTCTCAGGAGCATTAAAGGGCATGATACCGGTATTTTTCTCCACTACTCCTTTAAGGGTTGTAATGGGTTCATACCAGACGGCATCCTGGGGAGTATAACCTTTTACCGGCCCATAGGTAAACCTGATAGTACTGTTTGCATCAGGATATAGTGTAGAGCCTTTCCATTCATACAGAGCGTCAATATATTGCTTCCGGAGATCAATAACGATTGTGCCGAAGCTATTGTTCATCTCTCGGTTCTCTTCTATATAGAGGTAGAGGTTAGACATCATGTTGAGGATTGGATCATTCAAAGCTTTTAACTCTTCACTTGATTTATCAAACAGAGCAACAACATACTCAAGGTTATCAAGTTTCGAGTTTTTATATGCTTCGTCGACAAAGAATTCAATGGACTCATCGGATTGGTTTAATATATAATCCAGACTCTCGATGCGCTGACCCGCAGGAAGTTTTTGGACCTGTTTAAGGGTTCTGACAAGCATGGCTTTATCAAAGGGCTCGTAGTAGTCGTTGTAGGTGTACTGAAGGCCATTGGCAAGGTTGTCAATCAGTCGTGGTGAAAATCCGGGCATTCTTTCATCTTCCGGTTTCTCTCTTTCAGTCGCGATCAGGAAAGCATAGAATGCAGCATCGGTGCGGGTTCCTGAAAGCCCCTGGAACATACCTAGTATGTTGTCGCGATCTTTGGTCTTTTTAATTACCTTGTACTGTTCCTGGATTTGACCGAGAATGTGTCCATATTTCTTTTTTGTCTCAGGAGTACTATTAACCCAGGTTGTGAACTCCTGTTCGAACTTTATTTTTCGTTCGACATATTTTGTTTTGATCATTCCATCAACCTTGCCCTGATAGTTTTTCTTGGCATTGGCAAGTCCTTTGGTTAGATTGGCTACTTTTAGTTGGCCATCCGGATCATCCATTGTCAATTCCTCGGCAAGTGCAATGATAGAGCTGAAGTTATCAATCGAAAAGGGATAATTTTCTATAAGATTCCAGGCTGCTGAGTTGGAGGTTCTGTAACGTGTAGTAGATCCCGGAAAACCAACGACAAAGGTCAGGTCACCTGGTTCAATAGGTTTTTGTGCTACCTTCAGCCAAATCTCCGGTTTGTAAGGAACATTCTCTTCGTTATACTCTGAGCCTGTACCGTCCGGCGTCACATAGGCACGTAGGAAGGAAAAGTCGCCAGTATGCCTGGGCCACATCCAGTTGTCAATTTCTCCTCCGTAATTACCGATGGAGAGAGGTGGTGAATAGACAATCCGGATATCTTTTAATACTTTATAGACAAAAAGAATGTATTGTTTTCCGTTATACATGGCTACTACTCTGGCATCAGCATCCGAAGTCTTATCCTCGATCTCTTTCGTCATCTCCTCGGATATTTCGTTTATTTTCCGGTCACGCTCCTCAAGATCATCGATCCCTTTAACTGCCTTGAAGATAATATCGGTGACATCTTTCATCTCCACAAGGATTCGTGCTTCGTAACCGGGAGCCTTGATCTCCTTGCTCTTTTCTCTTGCCAGAAATCCATCAGTCAGGTAGTTACTTTGAACATCAGAAGCCCGTTGAAGAGCGGTGTATGCAACATGATGATTGGTTAGGAGCAGCCCTTCAGGGGATACGAAAGAGGCAGTTCCTCCTCCCAGTTGCACCACGGCATTTGAAATTGCAGGGTTACCAGGGCTATAGATTTGCGTGGTACTGATCTCAAGCCCTGCATCCTTCAGGTTTAGCTGATCGATTTGATTCAACAGCCACATCCCCTCCTGAGCCATTGCTGATATGGCCAGGAAAAAGAGAGTTACAAACGATAATAAACGAGTTTTCATAAGGATTGATTTAATTCATAAATATTTTTCGTCAAAGTTAAAAATGGGCGTATTTTCCATATAATAAATTAGATGACCAGTGGTTTATACTCGATGTGTACCAGTAAACATGCTTATATGCCCAAAATTTTTGCATCAACGTGAAAGACTGATAAAATGTTGATCACGCTCTCTGTAGTTGTAGCTGAGTCTGTAAGAATCTTTATTTTTACTCTTAGCGTATCCTCGGTTATAAATCCCTTTAAATCATCCGGGGTTGTTGTAAGAAAAAGAGTATCACCGGCATCTTCCGGGATTTCATATAACCAGGCAACTTCATGTTCAGGCACATTATCTCCGCCCAGATAAAAAGAGATGGACTTGAGGAATTTAAAATCTGCTTTGCCAATTGACGCGATTAATAAACGTAACTCGGTCAGAGTCACCTCTTCAATCATCCCCGAACTGGTGCTATAAGCATCGAAAATGGAATCTGAATTTGTTGGAACAGGTGGGACCCAGATTTCAACCGGTACACTGATTTGGGGAAGTGGAGGCAGGATAAAGGATGTCTCATATTCGATATCAAACATCGTAAGCTTGTCAAGTTCTTTGCAAGAGAGTGAAAATATTATTATTACAAGTATAAGGGAAGCAACTTTTTTCATGCTCAGGGTTTGTACAAAGATACTGCTTTTTCAGGTTCAAGGGTCGAGGGTCGAGGGTCAATTAAGATCGTCTACCTGAAGTCTTCCGGGGAGATCAGCTTTTCATTGATTAGTTCTTTCATTACAATTTCAGTCATGTCACTTTTAAATGCAAACTCGTATCTTATGTCTGCAACGTATGCTTTCAATCTCATCTTCAGATAGGACCTTCGTTCTTTCACTTCATTGAAAAACAATACCACAATAGGTTTATTCAGGTATATGTATTTAGAAACCTGGGCAGATTCTATAGCAATCTGTCGAACCCGGTCTGTGTTGACAGTTATTGGCAGGTATATTTCTGCCACAACCTGGCAATTGAGTTCTCCGACGTTGGCATTTGCTACTGATTTTGTCATCAGTTCCCCATTGGGTACACTTACCAATGAATCGTCAGGAGTCACCAGCCTGATCGATCGGAGCCCAATCTCAACCACTTCGCCGTAGTAGTTGCCTGCTTCAATTTTATCACCAACCTGAAAGGGGCGGTCAATCAGAATCATGATTCCCCCAAAAATATTTTTAAGAATATCCTGGGCAGCAAACCCCACCGCGATAGCAATTGAAGCAGTTACAGCAATAATGGTTGAAACGGGCGGCTGAATAATCCCTGCGATGACGATGAAAAGAATAAACATCCAGCCAAGAATCTTGATGACAGGGATAAGTCCCTTGATGGCAATCCTGTATTTCGTGGTTTTTTCGGCAATGGATTCCAGGATAAAGCTGATGAACCGAATCCCCAGATAACCAATAATTAAAAAAATGACAGTCCATACGATAACACCCACGGAAAATATCTCCGACATGGAAGGAGGTTTAAGGTCGGATTCAACCTTCCGGGCAATCTCAGTAAACGTAGTGTCTCCTGCCGCCGCGATGGTATCATGACGATTCGCTGAAGATGAATCGGCAACCGTAGTGTAATCTGTCTTATTTGCGGTGGTGTTTTTTTCCTGTGCAGGAACGGAGGAAATAAGACCAAACAAAATGATGAAAAAGAGTGCTTTTTTCACGTTGATTTTTCTTAATGAATGATATTCTTATTTTTTAATAATGAGATTGTTTTCATATAAAGCAACGGATTCACACTGAAGTAAGTTCCGCTGGAAACAAGTATGCCATCTTCACACAATGGCTGTATGAGCCTTCTGGCTTCAATAGTTTTTATATTCATCACCAAACCCAGATTATCTTCGGTGAGCCGTTCGTGTAGTATGAAAGCGCATAAGACAAACAGTTTCGTTGCTGACAAACTATTTAAAAACGACAGGTTCATATCCTTCATGGATCTGATCACGATGGTATTTCCGGTTACTTCACTTACAGAACGAAGCCAGTAGATAAGCGCCAGGCTGATATTGCTTTTAACATTTTTATTCAGATCGCTGAAATATTCACGTTGCAAGATGACTTGTTTCTCTTCCTCTGTCTGTTTTCGGTACTTTTTACTGCTTATTTCAGAGGGAGCTGGTTCGAATCGAATATTAAAACCACTTACTGCGTTTCTCCGTTTAATAATATCTATCATCGTATTATCATCAAATAATTCAAGCCTGATCAGGTAACTGAACTGGTCAGAAAGTAAAATTGTCTTGTCGAGGTACCTGAATGCATATTCGGTACAGGTAAGTATCCAGAAAATGGTTTTACTGGTTCGGGAAAGGAGTTCGCTGAGCTCTTTCAATGCTTCAAACCCATTTACTATTTTCAGGTAGAATCGCTGAATATCTTCAATAATTACCAATTGTTTTTTCTGTGCATTCAGATAATCGACCCAGTCGTCAATATTGCTTAAATTCTGTTTAAACTGTTCGTTCAGGAAATTAAACAATTCAGTTTTCGTGCTGATCCGGGTGTCGGCTTTTATCCGTAGAACAGGAGCTTTGCCTGAATATTCTTTGATAAACATATTTAGAAGCGAAGTTATTCCACTACCCAGTTCGCCCACAAGAACAACATTAGCAAACCGGCCTTTTACCCAGTTGTCGTAAGCATGTTTAAGGGATTGCAACTCTTTTTCTCTTCCAATGAAAAAATTTGAATCAGAGAGATGCTCTATTTTGAACAATCGTTGGTAAACAAAGGGTAACTTTTGAATAGACTGCTGGGTTTCTGCCAGAAAATCAGCCATCTCAGACGTTATACTATCAGGTTTAGTAGATATCCCATATTTTT
>CALCGJ010000221.1 GCA_937900965.1 uncultured Bacteroidota bacterium
ATTCGTTTAAAACGATATTGGACAGTAACGGGCTTAACGGACCTCCCTGTGGTACGCCTTTTCTTCGATTCTGCAATTTTCCGTCAATCTCCAGCGGACTGCGCAAGTATCGCCAGATCAAACGTAGAACCAATGGATCCCCGACTTTCCGTTTAATCAGGTTCATCAGGTGGTCGTGGTTCACTTCGTCGAAGAAATTCTTCAGGTCAATGTCCACGATGTACCGGTGTCCCAGATTAATGTAACTCAGGGCTTGTTTAATCGCCTGTGTGGCACTTTTACCCGGTCGAACCGAGCGAAGCGAGCTCACGAACACCAATGAAATAAAAATATTTGTGAGTAAACCCATAACTGTATTCCGAGAACTCCGGGTCAAACAACGGACTTAATTCCTGATGGATCGCCTGCTGGATCATCCGGTCGAAGGTCGTAGGAATTCCCAGCAGCCGTTCTCCCCCATTGCGCTTGGGAATCTTTACTCCCAGTACTGCATTGGGTTGGTATATCCCGGCTTCCAGTGCGTCCTTCAATCTGTCCCAGTGATCCTGCAGAAAGGGTTTCAGGTCATCAATCCTGATGCCGTCAACACCAGCTGATCCTTTGTTACGGACTACTTGTTCATAGGCCGCTCTCAGGTTCTCTTTGCTTAGAATTCTGGTTAACAAGTCCATCTTGTTTACTGTTGTGCAGCAGTTTCCGGTGATGTTGCTCCCGGCCTGAGTACCCTCGTTTAGCGCCGGTATGCACGGTCATTCAGATTCCGCTGCGGTGTTTGTTCAGACCTTCGCTCTTTCCGTGAGACCATCAGTAGATCTGTTACGGCTCGTTTCCGGAGTTACTATGTCCTCGGCTGACTTCCCGGTTGCCCGGGATCTCCCCTGGTAAGAGCATCTTCCTTTGACCAATTCCTGCCGGATCTACATTACAGAATCTGCTGCTTCTTGCCTTGGGACGTCGACAGGCTGTGATGTCTCATCCGTTCTGTAATGCCTCCTATCCGGTTCATGTTCTTCAGTACCGGTCTTTGCAGTCCCGCTTCCTTCAGATCAGGCCTCACGGCCTGCACCCTTGCGGCTTGCTAACGGTTCGGGGCGTCACCCCCGCCCGTAAGGGACTTCCACCCTCTGGAAAATTTCACACCCTTCGTATCAGTCTCAGATAAATTTGTATTTTTAAACTTTTTATCGAGCCTGCGGAGGGTGTGCGCTGCATGCTCATGCAGGGCACACACAAGCTTGCAGCCGAAACCATGCAGGCTAAGTGATTCAAAGTAAACGGAATAGAGATTTATTCATGAAGAAACGAATACAAATATTTCACCAAGTAATCCCTGCACGTCGGCTGCAAGCCGACCGTTATGCCTCAAAAATATTAGCCATATTGTCAAGCATCCAAGTTTTTCGTATATTTGATAAAACTTTATCATATGATCCGCTATACTGACAGAATAATAATAAATCCAAACATTAGATTTGGCCGGCCTTGTGTAAAAGGAACCAGGATTTCAGTTTATGACATCCTAAGCTGGTTAGCATCTGGAATGAGTAACGATCAAATAGTTAAAGACTATCCAGAGTTGAAATTAGAAGATATCAAAGCATGTCTTGCTTTTGCTGCCGATAAAGAACATAAACTTCGTGTGGCTTAATGAAACTCCTTTTTGATCAAAATATCTCCTTCAGAGCAGTTAAGGGATTAAAGAATGTTTTTCCCGAGGCAAAACAAGTGTGCGAACTTCATCTTGAGAATTCTACCGACCGTCAAATCTGGGAATACGCAAAGAATGAGGGATATACTATCGTTACTTTCGATTCTGATTTTTTCGACCTCACCCTGTTATTAGGGATCCCACCAAAAGTGATCTGGTTAAGATTCGGCAACTCATCAACGGATAATTTGATAAATATTTTGCGTGAAAACCAAAACCTTATTCGAGAATTTATAGAAAACCCAGATTACAGTGAAGTTGGTTGTCTGGAGTTAAGTAAAGATATTTTCGAGGCATAACAAACCAGCAGCCGATCAGGTTGAGCGAATGATTCAAAGCTGGCAATTTACCATCTTTAAAATGAAAAACGAATACTAGCGGAATACCAGGCAAATCCAGCCCGGCAGCTGCTGGCAGGCCGTTACCAACCAATTTTTAGAAAATATGTGAAAAGTCTTTGAAATTCGCTTAATTGTACTTATATTTGTACACTATACCGTACGCCAAAAAGAAATAAAATGTTAACAGCAACAATTTCAGATTTTAGAAAGGATATCAAACAGTATCTGGATCGAGTAACGAAGAACTTTGAAACATTGATAATTAACCGGGGAAAAGATACCGGGGTTGTCATTATTTCATTGGACGAATATAATTCGTTGACGGCTACCCAACATGAATTATCATCCCGGGTTAATGAACAAAGGTTAGATTCAGCCATTGATAAGCTTTCCAAAGGGCAATCATTTCAAAAAAACCTGATTGAATCATGAAATTAGTTTTCGTTGATGAATCATGGGAGGATTACATCTATTGGCAGAAAACCAATAAAAAGATCCTGAAAAAAATAAATGAGCTGTTTAAAGATATCGCCAGACAGCCATTTGAAGGCCTTGGAAAACCAGAACCACTAAAATATAAATATAAAGGATATTGGTCACGTCGAATTGATAGTGAACACCGGTTGATTTATCGGGTTAAAAACGATGAAATTCATATAGCCAAATGCAGGTTTCATTATGACTAAAATGAAAAATCGGTTGGTAATCGAGTAGGTGGCCGGTGAGCCATACAGCCCACCGGTACACCTCTCACACCACACGATCCTTCGACAAGCTCAGGATAAACTCCCGGGTCACGTACCGGGCGGTTCAAACACCATCAACGTTTATCAAGATAGTATTCCAGAAAAGAGACGTAGCCCCTGCTTTTCAAGCGACCGAGGGTAATCGTCGTAATGAGAATCGGGCTGCATGAAACAGCCCAGCCTCCCATCCGGCTGTACGCCCACTGCCAGGCCATTTCATTGGGAATCCCTAGCCGGATCAGATTCTTGGCCCGTCTGCGGGGTTTCTTCCAATGATGCCATATACAATAGCGCAATCGGTTTCTCACCCAACCGTCCATTGTCCTCAGTTTACCGAATATCGAAGCCGGTTTGCGATAAACCCGGTGATCCGGCGTTTAACCCTGTGCGCTGCCCGGG
>CALCGJ010000222.1 GCA_937900965.1 uncultured Bacteroidota bacterium
GCTGAAGCTTCAGCGGTTGAAGAGGAAGTTGCAGCCGAGCCAATCGGGGAGCCTGCCGGAGAGGAACCGAAAAAGGAGGAGTAAAATGAGTAGAATTCTCGCAATTCACGCCCGCCAGATTCTCGATTCAAGAGGTAACCCAACGATTGAAGTTGATGTGATCACCGATAGCGGAATACTTGGCAGGGCTGCTGTTCCATCAGGTGCATCTACCGGAATCCATGAAGCGGTGGAACTGCGTGACGGGGATAAGAAATTTTACCTGGGCAAAGGGGTGTTGCAGGCTGTTCAACATGTGAACAATGTCCTTGCTACTGAATTGGAAGGGATGTATATTACTGACCAGGTTGAAATCGATCGAAAAATGATCGATCTGGATGGAACTTCCAATAAAGGGAACCTGGGAGCCAATGCTATTTTGGGAGTCTCTCTTGCTGTAGCAAAAGCAGCTGCTCAAACAACATCACAGGAGTTGTACCGATACATCGGCGGGGTTGGAGCCAATACTTTGCCAATTCCTATGATGAATATCCTGAATGGGGGCTCTCACGCCGACAATTCAATCGATTTCCAGGAGTTCATGATTATGCCAATTGGCGCTTCTACGTTTTCAGAGGCGATCAGAATGGGTACTGAGGTATTTCACCATTTGAAAGCGGTCCTTAAAAAAGGGAATTACTCCACGAACGTTGGTGATGAAGGAGGATTTGCTCCGAATCTTAAATCCAATGAAGAGGCACTGAAAGTAATCTTGAAAGCGATCGAAAAGGCTGGTTACAAGCCGGGTGAAGATATTTACATTGCCCTTGACCCTGCCGCATCAGAATATTATCTTGAAGAAGAGAACCGCTATCATCTGAAGAAATCCTCCGGAGAAAAGCTAACCCCCTCCGAAATGGTAACGTTTTGGAAAGATTGGGTAAATCGCTATCCGATTATTTCAATTGAAGACGGAATGGCTGAAGATGACTGGGACGGATGGAAATTAATGACCAAAGAGCTGGGGAAAAAGATACAGATCGTTGGGGATGATTTATTCGTCACGAATGTCGACAGATTAGAAATGGGGATTAAAAAAGGAGTTGGAAACTCTATTTTAATTAAAGTTAATCAGATTGGTACTCTGACAGAGACAATAGATGCTGTAAACATGGCCTACAGAAATTCTTATACAGCTATCATCAGCCATCGGTCAGGCGAAACCGAAGATACAACCATTGCTGATCTTGCAGTGGCTCTGAATACAGGTTTAATTAAAACCGGCTCGGCGTGCCGAACCGACCGGATTGCAAAGTACAATCAATTGCTCCGTATTGAAGAACAACTTGGAGATTCCGGCATCTACCTGGGACGAAACTTCAAATTTGTGAAGTAACAGGTATCCAGCATTTTGAATAAGCTCATCTCTTCCGATGAGCTTTTTTTGTTGAAAATATGTTGATATCTAATGTCAGAATTACTGGTTTCTTACTGTTTCGAAGCATATATTTGACGTTGCTAAGAATTATCCCTTTTTCCGGAAATTAAACTCCAGTATGACCAGACCTCACTTAAAGATCTTGTTCATCTTCTTCTTTGTTGCGTTCCCGGTATACCTTTCGGCACAATCCAATATTAAACTCGGAACCCGGTTTGGGGATAACTGGTTTGCAGGTCTCTCTGCCGGCCCTGTTTTTTTCTCCGGAGATCTGAATACGAACCGGTTTTTACCTCAATCGGGCGATTGGACATTTTCCGGTTCGTTGAACTTCGGACGGCAGATCAGCCATGTATTCTCCCTGCGAGGTCAGTTGCTCTATGGAAAGGTGGCTGGCAGAAAGGCAACCAAACAGGATGGAACGCCTGTAAATCTTAGTTTTAACTCTCGTGTAATTGATGGAAACATAAATACCATGGTTAACTTTTCCAATCTGATCGGAGGATTTAACCCAAAACGTCTCTTTTTTCTCTATGGGACTGTTGGGCTGGGGATCGCTTCCTGGAAAACAACACAATATTCTCTTGATGTCAGTCCCGATGTCCCTATTGCAATATCTTCCGGAAACATCGCAGCCATGATACCGGTCGGAGTTGGTGGTTATTACAGCATTGCCAACAAGGTAAACCTTGGACTTGAATGGACTATCCGTACTCTTACATCAGATATGCTGGATGGTGTAACTGAAGGTTTCAAAATGGATATTTATAGTGTCCTCTCTTTAAACCTGACGTTTAATTTCAATAAGGCTACAAGAAAAACTCCTGACTTGGTCGACTATAAAAAAGATGGTCCGATCATTCTAAACCTGCCGAAATGTGATCCAATCCCGCCAATGGCCCAACGCAACATGGAGATGGACAAACTCCCACCCCCTCCTGCTGTTGGTATCGATCTCAGCAAATTTTACCTGTTCAAGGTACAGATTTTCGCCTTTGCCCAGAGGATCTACTCTGCCGAAACCATTCGCAAACGATATAAAATTCCGTTACCGGTCTCCCGGGAATACAGCGACGGGCTATACCGCTTTATCGTAGGATCAACAGACTCGATTGATGAAGCGAGGGCTATCCGGGAACAAATGATAAATGCCGGCGTATCCGATGCTTTCATTGTAGGTTATACAAGGGATGGGGAACGAACCTCTTTAAGGGACCTGAATTAACAATTACCTGCAAATCTGTTCTATGAAATTCAGGGATTCCTGATCCAGAAGTCCTGTTTGTATCGCTTTCCGGAAGTCGTTACACGCTTCAGTCTGGTTTCCAAGGAAAAAGTTTGCCAGTCCACGGTTGTAATAAACTGTTTTCAGGATAGAACTGTCAGATCTTCCGCTACCCATATATGCCAGGCAGTAATCGAAATCGGAAATGGCCCCAAGGTAATCAGATAGTTTTAGTTTGGAAGCGCCCCGATAGGAGTAGATGGAAGGGATAATAGTGATATCTGGTTTTAGCTCCAGTGCACGATTGAGGTTATTAACTGATTCCTGGTAGCTTCCATTCTGGTATTTCCACATCCCTTCAAAATAGAGCCTGCGGTAGTCGTTGGTGTTGGGTGTGGCAGTAGCGATCTCTGTACTTGTGGGAAGGAGGGAAGGACCGGTAAATGTAAAGTTCTGGCAGTTGGCCTTGATACTGTTATCCATAGCGACATCCTGAAGTCCCATCTGCGCGGCAGTATGCCAGTCCTGACATGCTCCCGCCATATCCTTGATGTTGAATTTTGCGACACCCCGGTTGTAGATGGTTGTAAGCCAGGCAGAGTAATACTCCTTTTCAGCTGGTTTCAGACTGATCGCTTTATCATAATCTACCATGGCTCCTGAGAAGTCGCCCATCATTTCCCTGGCATTTGCCCTGTAGGCATAAGTCATGAAAAACCGGTCGAACGGGCAGTATTTGGCAGCCATGGTCATATCGTATATGCATTGCGTGTAATCCGCTGCCCGGTAGTGATAGACACCCTGTTTGAACCAATCTTCACCGGTCTTCGGATCTGCTGTCAGGGATGGATTGACTTCATCATACCTGATAAACGCTCTGAATTCGGGATAAAGGGCTTCATAGTAGCTGCTGGCAAATAACCGATCCCTGTTTTTCTCTTCTAAATAAGGTGTATAGAACTTTTTCTTGTTCATGACCTGTATAAGCCGGAAGCGTGTCAGTTGCTGCCCTTTCGCCTCAACAGGCCATATGGCAATCAGCAGGTTGTGCGAGCTAAACGTCCCGTTATCAAGTGTTTTCTGGATGTTATAGGCAATTGTTGAGTTGAGGGTTTTCTCATCATAATCGATCAGAATTCCACTGCAGAGAGCATCCATATTAAGAATGTATGGCACATCCCATTCCACTTTATTAGGCATCACCTCTTTTAGTTTCGAGGCTTTGAAAACAAAATAGTTCAACCCATCCTGCCAGTGCCATAACTCCATCAGGATCGGGAATTCATACCAACCGGTCTTGTACTGGATTGTGAAAACGACGTAAAGTTCATTTCTGACCATTACGTCACGAAGTTCAAGCAGTTCGAAATTATCACTGCCAAGTTTGTAAAAGATCTTTTTACTTTTATTATAATCAGCTACTTTGTAAGGAATCCTGTTTTGAGCTGAGATCCACTCCCCGTTATCCTGAAAGGAGTAACCTGTTGCCAGTTCAAGCGAGGCCTTCACCTCACTGATGATCGGCAAGTTCCCAACGGTTCGTTCGATAGGTTGTCCCAGTAAAATTATAGAAGAGAAGAGGCCTGCAAACAATATGAGGATCTTTTTCATCAGTGTCAGAGTTACGCTTTAATCTGATTTATAACATTCAACATCAGCTGGATTACATGTTTTACATTCTCATTAAAGACCTTCACAACTTCATCCCATGTTACCGCTGCTTCGTCCGTTTTCCATGCATCGTAATCGGTCGAAAGAGCAATTGCAGCATATGGAATACCCGCTTCAAACGCCAGTGCTGCTTCTGGAGCAATACTCATATTGATGATATCGGCTCCAAGTGTCCTAAACATCATCGATTCAGCCCTGGTTGAAAAACGGGGGCCTTCAATAGTGACCACCGTACCTTTGGGATGAACCGGTAATCCAAGCTCAACGGCTTCCCTGATCAATAAGTTCCTGAGAAACTCAGAAAAGGGATCTGCCATGGGAGCATGTATCGCCTTTCCCGGCTCAAACTCTTCATAAAAGGTCAGATGTCTGCGCCGGGTAAAATCAATGAACTGGTCAGGTATGACAAGGTCTCCCCGTTGAATCTCTTCCCTCAGACTGCCACAAGCCGACGTTGCAATGATGTAGGAGCAATTCAGCTCTCTGAAGGCAGAGATGTTAGCCCGGTTATTCACCTGTGCAGGTGGGATAGTATGCCCCCGTCCATGTCGGGAAAGGATCACAACTTCACAGGGGCCAAGCTGGCCGGTATATAACGAGGAACTTGGAGGACCATAGGGTGTCGAAACTTCAATCTCACGTGAGTGTTCAAGTATATTCAGCTTCTCAAGCCCTGAGCCTCCAACCAGACCCACTCTCACCATACATTGATTTTTGAAGCGAATATAAGAGAAAAGGAGCCACTTTTCCAGAAATTCATGATTTCTTTGTAACAAAAGATGAAGAGTTTTTAACAATCAAAAGAGTGCTATTCCCGCGGTTCAAAATAAAGTAGTAATTTTGGCATATTCAAAGAAGTATCTATGTCAATAAACTATATTGGAGAACATCTCCTTGCCGGTCAGGTTGGACAAGCCCTTTTGTGGGTTAGTTTTATATCTGCTGCCTTTGCTGCCATATTCTATTTCAGGCTTTTATCCTCAAAAAAGGAAAGGTCTAAACTCCTGGAAAGAGGCGCCAGGAGCTTCTACTGGCTCCATGCGCTCTCGTTGATCGGTGTGTCAGTGGTTCTGTATTATTTGATCTTCAATCACTATTTTGAATATTCGTATGTATGGAATTATTCATCACGCGATCTGCCGGTTAAGTACATCATCTCCTGTTTCTGGGCAGGGCAGGAGGGAAGTTTCCTGGTATGGGCCCTCTTTCAGGCTTTAGTCGGGTTGATTCTGATCCGTTCCACGAAAGAATGGGAATCAGGAGTTATGGCATTTTTTGCTCTCTCTCAACTTTTTGTAACCAGTATGATGCTGGGTGTTTCGGTCGGTGATTGGGATATAGGGACCTCTCCATTCAGGCTTCTCCGTGAAACCGTGGATACCATTCAGGGAACAATCTTCGCCGATGCCAATTACCTCACCAATATTACAGATGGGAATGGTCTGAATCCGCTTCTTGAGAACATCTGGATGACCATCCACCCGCCAATTCTTTTTCTGGGTTATGCTCTTGCTCTTGTTCCGTTCAGTTTTGCCATGGCAGCCCTGGTACGGAAAGAGTACACCTCATGGATACGGATTGTTATCCCCTGGACACTTCTCTCATTACTTCTTCTGGGATCAGGCATCCTGCTTGGAGGAGCCTGGGCATATGTGTCCCTCACGTTCGGAGGTTTCTGGGCCTGGGATCCGGTGGAAAATTCCTCTTTGGTCCCATGGATGACACTTGTTGCTGCATTGCATTTCATGCTGATTTCACGGAAACAAAAATTTGCCCTTACTGCAGCCTTCATTTTCTCCACACTATCCTATGTGCTTATCCTCTATGCAAGTTACCTGACCAGAAGCGGCGTGTTATCTGAAACCTCCGCCCACTCTTTTGGCGATAACGGTATGGCGGCTCAGCTGGCCATCTACCTTCTGACTTTTCTTGTGCTTGCTGCCTGGTTCATCATCCGGAGAGCAAGTCAGTTCCAGTTAAAACGAAATGAGATCCTTTTGTCAAGGGAGTTCTGGATGTTCATAGGAGCGCTTATTGTCGTTCTCTCTGCCTTTCAGATCATGTTCACAACCTCTATTCCTGTCTTCAATGCCATATTTGGGACTAACTTTGCACCACCAACTGATGCCGTTGGATTTTACAACAGATGGCAGACTCCTTATGCTCTCCTGATTGCCGGCTTCATTGCCTTCACACAATTTCTCAACTTCGACCGGAATGAACCAGCCTCTTTGTTGCGAAAAATGATTGTTCCTCTTGTAATTTCAATCGGCCTGACCATCCTTTTCATCCTTTACGGCATTGTTAGTAAGGGGAGCTATATCCTTTTTCTGTTCTTTATCTGGTTCGCATTGACAGCCTCTATTATAAACCTGATCTTTCCAACATTGAAGTCCCGAAACTTACCTGCAATCGTGACTCATATCGGATTTGTGATCTTCCTGCTGGGTGTGTTAATCACCTTCTCAAACACAAAAACAATCTCTTCAAATACATCCGGATTTGACCTTGGCAATGTGCGTTCAAATAAAGAGAACCTGCTTTTGATGAAGAGCGACACCTCTTACATGGGCGGATTTTACGTGAGTTATGTTGATGCTGTCAAAGAAGGCAATACAACGGTTTACCAGGTCGATTTTCTCAAACGCAATCAGGGGGTGTACACGCTGCAGTTCAGCCTCTACCCTTCTGTTAACAGCCATCCGCGTATGGGGGATGTCTATAATCCAGATACACGGAATCTCCTGCTTAAGGATTACTATATTTTCATAGCTTCAGTTGGAAAAACTTCTGACTTTATTGTGATAAAAGCAATTCTGAATCCCTATATCAACGTGTTGTGGCTGGGATCGTTAGTGATGCTGCTGGGATTTGTCTGGGCTCTGATGAAGAGAGTCCGCAGTAGGCAGTAGGCAGTTGGCAGTTGGCAGTTGGCAGTGGGCAGTAAGATAGCAAACAATCTGCAAACTGCCCACTGCCAACTGCCTACTATTTTGCTTTGTCTTTCAGCATTGGAACGAACCGGAAGGCTCCATGTTCAGTTTTTGTAAATCCCCCATCGGCATCTTTAACCAGAATTGTCATGGTTTGGACATCATCAGGGCCAATAGGAATGACCATGATACCACCAGTTTTCAGTTGAATGATAAGCTCTTCCGGAATTTTGGGAGCTGCTGCTGTAATCAAAATCCGGTCGAAAGGAGCGTAAGAGGGAAGCCCCTTATAACCATCACCAAAAAAGGTCTTCACTGAGTGGTACCCCAGCAGCGGCAAACGTCGACTTGTTTTGGTATAGAGAGTCTTATGGCGCTCAATAGTAAATACCTTGGCTCCCAACTCGGCAAGGATGCATGACTGGTACCCTGATCCTGTTCCTATCTCCAACACCCTATCCCCCTTAGTCACATTCAGTAGTATGGTTTGAAAGGCTACTGTGAATGGCTGTGAGATGGTTTGCCCTGCCCCGATAGGGAAAGGCTTATCCTCATAAGCATACTCCAAAAACGAGGAATCAAAGAAAAAGTGACGGGGTACATTTTCGATAGCCTGAAGAACCTCCAAGTCTTCGATCCCCTTCTTCCGGATGGTTTCCACAAGTTGCTTGCGTAGTCCTTTGTGGCGGAACGAGTCTGTTATAGTTGTTGGTTTGATCATTTATGGCTTGGATAGCGGTGGATTTTTTGACGAAAATACTAAATTCAATCAGCACAAAGCGTTACTTTTGTAAAAATATATAGGATCAGATATGTTGAAAATCGGTGTTTTAGGTGCAGGGCACCTTGGTAAGATTCACATTCAGTGCATCAAAGATATTCCAGGCTTTGATCTAATCGGGTTTTACGACCCCAACCCGGAGATCGCTTCACAGGTTGAAAAGGAGTTCCAGGTTACTAATTTTAACACCCTCGACGAACTCGTTGATGCAGTTGATGTAGTTGACATAGTGACTCCCACTGTGTCTCATTTCGAGTGTGCATCCAAATCCCTGAAGAAGTACAAACATGTCTTCATAGAGAAGCCCATTGTGACCACCCTGCAACAAGCGCGTGAATTGATTAAAATTGCTGGTGAGGCCAATGTAAAAGTACAGGTAGGCCATGTGGAAAGGTTCAATCCGGCTTTTCTTGCTGTGGAGCCCTACTTCGATAAGCCGATGTTTATTGAGAGCCATCGGCTTGCCCAGTTCAATCCCAGGGGAACGGATGTGCCAGTCATCCTTGACTTGATGATTCATGATATTGATATTATTCTGAGCGTGGTGAAGGCTGGCATCCGGAAGATATCTGCAAGTGGTGTTCCTGTTGTGAGTGATACACCTGATATTGCCAATGCACGGATTGAGTTTGACAATGGATGTGTGGCTAACCTGACTGCATCAAGGATTTCACTTAAGAATATGCGGAAATCCCGTTTCTTCCAGAAGGACACTTACATCTCAGTAGATTTTCTAAATAAAGAGGTTGAAGTGGTACGGATCCAGAATGCTGACCCGAAAAGCAAATCTCCTGCTCTCTTTACCCTTGATCTTGGACCGGGAAAAGGGATCAAACAGATCTTTTTCAACAAGCCGGAAGTCAAGCCTTTAAACGCTATTAAAGCCGAACTCGACAGTTTCCATTCAGCAATCGTCAACAACACGATACCACCAGTTACTATCAACGATGGATACAGCGCGCTGGAGGTGGCACACCAGATAATCGAAAAAATCAACCAGTCGGCCTTAAACGTTTAGTATTGGTCTCCTTTTTTCTGTTCATTTCTTTTCATGAAGCCCGGTGCAATATTTACCTGAACTACCCGTTAAAAAGCTACAAAAGGACCAACTTCTTTATATGACTGTCAAGAGTGCGCCCCCTTTACTTGTTATAACTTTTACCTTGATTCTGATCACCCTGATCACATCCTGTGAAAAGTTCAAAGGGGACCAGACGAACCCTGCCTACATATCCATCGATTCAATCTATCTGAAAACAAGCTCATCGGTCCAGGGCTCTTCATCGGCTAGCATTGTTGATGCGTGGGTTTACATTGACGACAACCTTATCGGCGCCTTTCAACTGCCTGCCAGGTTCCCGGTGCTTGAAAATGGAACACACAATCTTAAAATTCTGCCAGGGATAAAATTGAATGGCATCGCTGCTACACGGACGATCTATCCGTTTTTCACACCGATTGAGATGGAGGTTGAGCTCACCGAAGGGGAAACAACAGCTATCGGGGATCAGAAGACCAACTACCTTTCTTCAACTGTATTTGATCTCATTGAAGATTTTGAAGGAATATCTATCGCTATTGATACAACCAATCGGAGTGAGGTCGCCCTAATGATTACCGGTCCTGGAGACTCGCTTACCTTTGAAGGAAAGAGCTCGGGAATGGTGCAAATGGACACGCTCAACCAGTTCTTTGAATGTGTAAACGAT
>CALCGJ010000223.1 GCA_937900965.1 uncultured Bacteroidota bacterium
TCCGGTTCTTCATAAAGGATTCAATCTCCTTCCGTGTGATCCTTCTGCCAGGATAAGCTGCTGCAATAGAAGCCGGATTGATCTTCTTCTCGGTAATAATCTTTTTAGCTAGTGGAGTTGCATTAATTTCTTTACTGCCCACTGGTGACTGCGGACTGCCTACTGCGGACTGCCTACTGCCTACTGCGGACTGCCCACTGCCAACTGCCAACTGCCCACTGCCAACTGCAATTGTGGCTATCACCGCTCCAACATCTACAGTTTCGCCTTCGGGAATGGTGATTGTTATTTTGCCACTCTCGGGGGCAGCAACAGGAAAAGTCGCTTTATCGGAGTCTATCTCCACAATTTCCTGATCCTTATCAACTGCTTCACCATCTTCAACAAGCCAGCGAGCGATCTGAACCTGGGTAATGGATTCTCCCGGACTGGGAACTTTTATCTCTATCATGATCGGGTTTACGTATTAGTTCAGGTTAACGTTGCAAAAATACGCAACAAAATGTTATTCGGCACATTCAAGTTTGCAGGATCCGAAGGCATGTTCGCATGTACACATCCCAAGTGCTTTTTCGGCAAGCAGAGTTTGCTGTATTTTATGCAGTTGAGAGGAGCCGGTTGCCGTACTGCCACTGCGCGGACGTGCAACACAATTCAAGGTAACCTCAGTAAAATGATCCTGGATGAAACTCCATGCCCCCATATTGGCAGGCTCTTCCTGAACCCATTCAAACTGGTCTGCCGCGAGGTACTTATCCAGAATTTCCCGGAGTTGCCCATGGGGAAAGGGGTAGAGCTGTTCAATCCGGATAAGGGCGACAGTATCCTTTCCTGCCTCTTCCCTCTTTTGCAGGATGTCGTACAAGATCTTCCCGGAACAGAAAACCAGTTTCGTGATCTTCACGGGATCTGCTCCTGCGTCGTCGATCACCTCCAGAAACCTTCCCGAGGCAAGATCATCAAGTGATGAGATACAACGAGGGTGCCGGAGCAGGCTCTTCGGAGTAAAGATGACCAGAGGCTTCCGGATTTCCCTGTGAAGCTGTCTCCTTAAAACATGGAATAAGTTAGCAGGAGTTGTGAGGTTTGCCACCTGGATGTTCAGATGGCCACAGATGGAGAGGAACCGTTCAATACGGCCGCTGGAGTGTTCCGGACCCTGCCCTTCATAACCATGCGGAAGATACATAACCAGGTTATTCATCACGCGCCATTTCTCTTCCGCTGAACAGATATATTGATCGGTGATCACCTGCGCTCCATTGCTGAAGTCGCCGAACTGGGCCTCCCAGATAGTAAGACATTCGGGACGCCCGAGGGCATAACCGTAGTCGAATCCAAGCACGCCATATTCCGACAAAGGAGAATTGAAGACATCAAACCTGGCCTGCTTCTCTGAGAGATGTGAAAGGGGTATGTACTTCTCCTCTGAGTCTTCTACAGTGAGAACAGAATGCCTGTGAGAAAACGTGCCCCGCTGGGAGTCCTGGCCGCTGAGCCTCACAGGAAAACCCTCCAGGAGTAGCGATCCATAAGCAAGCAGCTCGGCCATCGCCCAATCAAGCTGCTCTTTTTTAAGCATTGCTTTCCGGTCGTTCTGAAGTTTGATGATCTTACGGAAAAAGGAGATTCCCTCAGGTAGTTCTGTGAGTTTGTGACCAATATCCAGCAATGTGTTTTTTGAGACTCCTGTCTCAGGCGATCTTGTAAAATCTTCATGAGTGGCTTTCCTGATCCCTTTCCACATCGGGCCCAGGAAGGGATCAATGTTGGCTTTCTCAACTTTTTTTGACTTCTCGAAACACTGATCCAACTTCTCTTTGATAAGGCTATGGATAGCCTCCGAATCTATTCCGTCAATGCTTCCTTCATCGTTCAGTTTGTTCAGGTAAATCTCCAATGGATCCGCATGCTTCTCAATAGCCTTATAAAGGATAGGCTGTGTAAATCTTGGTTCATCGCTTTCGTTGTGCCCAAACTTCCGGTATCCCAGCAAATCAATAAAGACATCTTTCCGGAATTTCTGTCTGAACTCCATAGCTAGTTTTACAGTAAAGACGACGGCTTCCACATCATCGGCATTGACATGGAAGATGGGGGACTGGATCGTTTTAGCTACATCAGTGCAATAGGTGCTTGAGCGTCCCTCGAGATAGTTGGTAGTAAAACCGATCTGGTTGTTGACTATAAGATGAACCGTTCCGCCAGTAGTATAACCAGGCAGCTCCGACATCTGGAGGATCTCATAGATAATACCCTGACCGGCAACAGAGGCATCTCCGTGGATCAATACAGGGGATACCCTATCAGTATTTCCGTTGTAGACTTTATCAATCAGGCCCCTGGAAAGTCCCTCAACAACCGGGTCAACGGCTTCAAGATGAGATGGGTTTGGGCACATTGAAAGGCGGGTGCGGCTTCCGTCATTGGCTGCGATATCGGTCGAGAATCCCAGGTGATATTTTACATCGCCCAAAAGTTGCTCATCTTCGTACTCTTTTCCTTCAAATTCTGAGAAAATCTGGTAATAGGGCTTCTGCATGATATGAGCAAGCACATTCAATCGTCCGCGGTGGGCCATGCCGAAGATGAACTCCTCATTACCAAGTTCCTTGCCGTAACTGACTACAGCATCGAGAGCAGGAATCAGCGACTCACACCCTTCAAGGCTGAAGCTCTTATGCCCGGGGAACTTCGTGTGGATAAATTTTTCAAAGAGCACTGCTTCCGCCAGTTTTGTCAGGATGTGACTTTTTTCTTCCAATGAAAAGACAGGCCGGTTACTGGTTGACTCCATCTTCTTTTGGAGGAACTCAACCATTTCGGGTTTGCGGATAAACATATACTCCACCCCGATTGACTGGCAATAGGTTTCATCCAAATGATCCACTATCTTTTGCAGGGTGGCATTCCCGATACCGATCTCTTTCCCTGCCTGGAAAGCCTTAGGAAGCTCGCTTTTATCAAGTCCGAAATTAGTCGGGTCAAGGGTAGGTGTATAGGTACGTCGGGTTCGTACAGGATTGGTCCTGGTAAAGAGATGCCCCCGTTCGCGATAGCCGCGAATCAGGTTCATCACCAGGAATTCATTCGGGATGATAAACGATTTGCCCTTCTCAGCTTTGTAGTTGACCTGACAGAACTCAAACCCTTCAAAAAACTTGCGCCAGCTTTCATCCACCGACTCAGGATCAGTTTTGAACCTCTCATACAACTCCTCAAATGCCGAGCTATCTAAATTATTTAAATATGAAAATGGGTCCATTTCGTACGTTTCAAAGGAGATTGAAGTAATGTTGCAAAAATACGGTAAAATATCTACCTTTGACGCAAAATTTTAAGAACGAATGAACTACGTACAAGACTATATTGAAACTCATAAAGATCGGTTCCTCCAGGAGTTGTTCGGGCTGATCAGGATACCCTCCATCAGTTCTGAAAGGGAGCACAAAGAGGACATGATCAAAGCAGCCGAATACTGGAAAAGAACGATACGGGAGGCCGGAGCCGACAAGGCAGATGTTTTTCCTACGAAAGGAAATCCTGTCGTTTACGGAGAGAAGATTATTGACCCATCCCTGCCAACTGTTCTTGTTTATGGCCACTACGATGTGATGCCTGTAGATCCTCTCGATTTGTGGGAGTCTGACCCGTTTAAGCCAGAGATCAGGGATGGAAAGATCTGGGCCAGGGGAGCTGATGATGACAAAGGTCAAGCTTTCATGCATGCAAAAGCGTTTGAATTAATGGTCAGGACCAACACTCTGCCATGTAACGTCAAGTTTATGATCGAAGGAGAGGAGGAGATCGGGTCCTCCAGTCTGCCTGCATTCTGCAGAGAAAACCTGGAGATGCTAAAAGCCGATATCATCCTTGTTTCCGACACTGGTTTGATATCCCTGGATATTCCGTCGATCACCGTAGGATTGAGAGGTTTGGCATATATGCAGGTAAAAGTTACTGGTCCAAACAAGGATCTTCATTCAGGGCTATTTGGTGGAGCTGTTGATAACCCGGCCAATGTGCTTACAAAGATGATTGCCTCTCTGACAGACAAGGATGGGAAGATCACAGTCCCCGGCTTCTATGATGACGTTCTGGTTATCAGTGATGTTGAACGGTTTGAGATGGCTAAAGCTCCCTTTGACGAAAAGGAATATATGGATGCATTGAATGTGGATGCATTGGCCGGTGAAGCTGGCTATTCAACCAGGGAGCGTACAGGTATTCGTCCATCGCTGGATGTAAACGGGGTTTGGAGCGGATATATGGGAGAGGGGTCAAAAACCGTTCTGCCTTCAGATGCTCATGCCAAGATCTCTATGAGACTTGTTCCTTACCAGGATTACAACAAGATCGGCGAGCTGTTTAAGAAACATTTTGGCTCCATTGCTCCCGAAACAGTTAAGGTTGAGGTGGAGATTCTTCATGGAGGAACACCCTATGTTTCTCCGATAGATACCTCAGGCTACCAGGCTGCCAGCAAGGCAATGGAGACTACCTTTGGGAAAAAGCCGGTCCCGGTCAGGAGCGGTGGCAGCATCCCTATCATATCTACCTTTGAAGAGGTGCTTGGAATAAAATCGATTTTAATGGGGTTTGGCCTTGAATCCGATGCAATTCATTCGCCTAACGAGAACTATCCGTTGGATAATTTCTTCAAAGGCATCGAAACGATCCCTTACTTCTTTAAGTATTTTACGGAGTTGACGAAGCAACCTCCTACTCCTTAACAAACCTTTCCACGAATACCTGGCCGTTATTTCTGATCTGAACCATATACAAGCCAGGTGCTAAGCCTTCTACATCAATCCTGATAAAGAATCCTGTACCAGGTTGGGATATAACAGGGTTTCCCAAAGCATTATAAATTTCGAGTTGGTATCCGGCATCCGGCATCCTGATATCTATATGAGTCTGAGCCGGATTCGGAAAGAGCCTGATCCTCTTCCTATTTTCGGGATCATCGATCCCTACTGCATTAATGGTGAAGCTCTCTTCGGGTGCGAATACACTGCCCATGAAGCCATTGTCAATCGCCTGTACGCTCCAGTAGTAGGTCCCGTCTCCCAGGCTGTTGATAGTAAAACTTGTATCCTGGCTGGTATTGCCCAAGGATGCCAGATACCGGATGCCGGAAGCCGGATTGGAGCTAGGTGTAACAACATCATGAGTTGCTGAGGTTGTCCCGATATACAGGTTGTATCCTAACCCCCCGGATGGGGTCTGAGCATCCGTAGCCCGATCCCATGCAACAGTCACACTGTTTCCGCTGGTAGTTGCTGTAAGTCCCGGCGGAGCTTCTGGAGGGGTGTTAGCTGAAAAGATTCCGCTTCCACCATCGTTGTTGTAGAGGTTGGTTTGTGGGAGATCAAATCCGTCGAGCCCGGTAAGTAAAAGATCAGTAAACCCATCGTTATTGAAATCACCCCAGGTGACGTCCCCCTGTTTGGAACCGGGGATCAGCGTACTCACTTCGAAGAAATTCAGAAATGTCTCATTGCGGAATAACATTGTAGCGGCGGTAGTACCACATCCCACAATCTTACCCGTGACGATGATGTCGAGCCAACCGTCATTGTTGTAATCGGCCATATCCACAGCTGTAAATGCGATGGGATTCGTGAGAGTATAAAGCGTCATGAACTGATCGTTGCCATCGTTTCTGTAAAGCATGATGTGGCCGTCAAGGTAAAGGTCCACACCAGCAAGAACCAGGTCCATATCCCCGTCGTTATCCAGGTCACCCCAATGGATATCACCGGCACTCAACCCCATGAATCCTTCAGGATTGACCTCTTTGAAGCTACCATCTTCCTGTTTATAGAGCCTGGTGATCATTCCACCTCCGCTGTCGCCCCCGATCATGACATCGAGCTTCCCATCGTTGTTGTAATCTACCCAGGCAACAGAAGCATTCTGAACTCCGGGGAAATGTTCACCATAATCGGTGAACTGACCATTCCCGTCGTTTTCCATAATCCTGGTATAGAATGTCAGCCCCTCATGTACACCTGCCATCAGGATATCCAGGTCTCCGTCATTATCAAAGTCGCCCCACGTAGCTTCTCCACCCATCACACCTGGCAGGTCTGCCCCGGAAACGGTAAACAACCCATTGTCGTTCTCAATGATTATTGAGGTAGCCACATTGTAGTTGTTTCGGCCAACCAGCAAGAGGTCGAGATCGCCGTCAAGATCCCAATCCCCCCATTCTGCCGAACCGTCTGTCAATCCGGGAAGTCCGGCCCCGGTCTCCTGGAAGTTTCCATCATTGTTCTGATAGATATAGGTTGCCGGAATCGTGTTTCCGGGTTCGCCGGTCAGTACCAGGTCAAGATCGCCATCGTTGTCATAATCACCCCATGCCACGCTGCTGTTACTGAGGTGTTCAAGAGGTGTACTTACGTGGGAGAATAGCTGACCGGATGCACTTATAACAGCGATCAACAAGATTATGAGGAGGTTTAAAAAATGTTTCATGAAGTTATTTTTGTTGGTTTGAATGGAATACCTCCACACCCTTGTCCAGAAAGTCTATGAATCCCTGTTTATCGGTGTCGAATGCCCTGGGAGGGATAAGTATTTCACCGGATGTGTCGAGCAGCACATAATAGGGCTGAGCGTTTACATTGAACCTGGCTATCTGGAAATCGGCATTTTTCCGGCCAATCGTCTTTTTTACCTTCCCGTCAACCGTTGAGGTCACCCATTCAGCCTCCGGGAGCTCGGTTCGTTCATCAACATAGAGCGCTGCAATGACATAATTCTCCTTCAGTCTGCTCAGTACTTCGGAATGAGGCCAAACGGTTCGTTCCATCACTTTGCAATTGACACAACCATGCCCGGTGAAGTCGATCAGAATCGGTTTATTCTGTTCTCTGGCACAGGCCAACGCCTGCTCATAATCAAAGTACCCCTGCAAACCATGCGGGAGTTTCAGTAAGTTACCATGTTTCGGCTCCTCACACAATGTCCATGTATTCTCAGCCAAAGGGCCGCTTCCTCTGTTTTCCTGGATGATCTCAACAAGGTTGAACGATGATTCGGCGGGGAGAAAAGCAGAAACAGTTCTCAACGGAGCACCGACCATACCTGGAAGCAGATAAACTACGAATGTAAAAGTGGCAATGACCAGAAACAGACGTGGTACGCCAATGTAAGGGAGATCACTGTCGTGCGAGAATTTGATCTTCCCCAGGAGATACAATCCCATCAGGGTAAACAGAACAATCCACACAGCAATAAAGAATTCACGGGTAATGCCCCAGCCCAGAGCCTGGTTTGGGACCAGCAGGAATTTCATGCCAAGGGCAAGGATAACAAAGCCCAGAACAACCTTTACCGAGTTTAGCCAGCCACCTGATTTGGGCATCTTGCTAAGCATCGACGGGAAGAAAGCAAGGATTGTGAACGGTAGTGCAAAGGCTATTGAGAATCCAAACATTCCAATGGTGGGTTTGAGGATGCTTCCTGACGAGGCTTCCACAAGAATGCCTCCGATAAAAGGAGCCGTACAGGAGAAGGAGACGAGAACGAGTGTCAGGGCCATGAAAAAAGTTCCGATCAAACCGCCTTTGTCGACCTGCTTATCAGATTTATTTGTCAGTTTGGAGGGCAGGACGATCTCGAAGAGCCCGAAAAAAGATGCGGCAAATGCTGTAAAGAGCAGGAAGAAGATGATGTTGGTTATCCAGTTGGCACTTATATTTTTTATTGAGTCGGAGCCAAACAGAACGGTCACAAGGACTCCGATAAAGGTATAAATGACAATGATTGACAAACCGTAAAAGAGAGCATTTGCCTTGGCTCCGGTTTTACTCTTGCTGCTGCTCATGAAGAAGGTTACCGTCATAGGAATCATCGGGTAAACACAGGGGGTGAGGGCACCGGCGAATCCCGCAAGCAGCGCAACAACGAAGAAGACCCACATGGAATCACTCTCTTCGGGTGTAGATTCTGTAATGGATTCAATGACAGCTACTTCAACGTTCCCGGATTGTCCCTCTTCACCAACCGTAATGCCGTCAGGGACGACCTCGGTTGTTGCAGCGTCTGTACCGGTCGGTTCTGCTTCTTTCTCCGCCACAGCAGGCTTCCAGGCTTCAAGTTGAAAATCAAAGTCGACACCGGTCGGTGGCAAACAGCGTTTATCATCACAGCACATGAACTCAAGTTCGCCCGTTATAGCAAATGCAGATGAATTAAGGATCTTAATCTTTTGTTTGAAAACAACTGTTCCATCGAAGAATTTCAGGTTCATCTCAAAATTGGGATCGTACTCTTCAACTCCCTTCGGTTCAGATGCTTCCCCGATCAATGTGTAGTCCGTACTTTCATTGAATACAAATACAGTAGGGAGGGGGCCTCCAGTTGGGATATGTTGGGAATAGAGGTGCCATCCTTTGTCGACTTTAGCGATAAACGATAGCTCAGCCTCATACTGGCTCGTACGCTGTGTCTTGAATGACCACTTAACGGGATCCAGCACCTGGCTTATGGAAAATAATGGCAGTAACAATAATACCAATCCTGAAACAGCAATTTTTCTCATGTAATTAAGCATTAATTTTATAGATGCACAAAGTTAGATAATTTTATCTTAATGGGGAAGGAAATCGACGACCAGAAGCTCTTTGGTGCGGTTTGATACCCGAAAACGATGGTCGATCCGATGACCGGTTACCCAAACAATATGATTGCCGGAACATAACAACCAGCACTCCTCTTTATCCGGGATGGAAATCTTTTCATCAATAAAGAAATCGCTTAGCTTCTTGCGTTTATTCATACCAAAAGGATAGAAGTAGTCTCCCGGTTTCCACTTCCGGAGAATTAGTGGGAAGGTGAGTTTGTTTTTATCAAGTGTTGCCTTGTTCTGATCGGCACTGATCAAATACGTGGCTTCCCGGATTATCGTTTGAAAGGATAAACTGATGGGTTCATCAATCTCGGTTGTCACATCGTCAAGCAGAAACTCTTCAGGCATCTCTGCATGACCTTGTCGAGAATGCTCTGTAATAATCAATTGTTCACGATCCTTAATGATCCTGTAAGATGCAGAGTAAAATGACCTGCCACTCTCCTGGTCAAGAGACATGATCAGGTTACGTATAGTAGCTTCATTGAATTCAAATGGAGCAAGTAATTCATACAACCAGGCTTGAAGTGGCTCCAACTTCCGGAGTTCACGAATAGAGATAACCCATTTCTCTTTCATCTGGCGGATAAGCTTTTTGCGACTCTTCTCGATAAGTGGCTTCAGGATCGATTCGGTTTCCTGGATTCTATGGATTGTTGCAGTAATCTGTTTCGCGAATTCAGGGTTTATGGTCCGGAGCATCGGAATCAACTGATGCCGGATTTTGTTCCTGGTATATTTAAGGGTATTGTTTGAGCTGTCTTCCCGGAAGGAGAGATCGCATTCCCTTGCAAAGGTGAGAACCTCTTCTCGTGATGCGAACAGGATAGGCCTGATAACATTGCCATTCCTGACAGGAATTCCATGTAATCCTGAAATTCCAGTTCCCCGAAGAAGGTTGATGAAGAGAGTCTCGACCTGATCATCCAGGTGATGGGCCGTTGCAATAAGATCAAATCCATCCTGCTTGCGGATCTCCTCAAACCATGTGTACCGAAGCTCCCTGGCGGCCATCTGGATAGAAATGCTGTTGAGATATGCGAAATCGGCAGTGCAAAAACGGGTAGAATAAAAAGGTGCGTCGTAGCGTGATGCCAGAGATTTGACAAAGCGTTCATCCTTGTCAGACTCCTCACCCCGCAGCTGGAAATTGCAATGAGCTATCCCAAACGGGTATGCGGCCTGATGAAAAAGCTCAGCCATCACCATAGAATCCATCCCCCCCGATACTGCAAGGAGGATACGGTTGGCAGGCTTACACAATCCTTGATCTTCAATAAATGATTTGAATCTCGATAGCATCGGGACAAAGATACTAGATAACTGGATGACTGGATAACTAGATAACTGGATAACTGGAAATTACTATCTACTTCGTACTTCTGACTTCATTTTATCTCCCAGGTTTCACCGCTCTTAAACAGATGGTCCATTTTTTTGATGGGGGATTCCTCTATGCCAAGTCGGATTTTCTCTTCAACCAGGTCATCGTAGGTGGGGAACATGGCCGACCGGATTACGCCGAACACCCTGGGAAAATGAGGAGGTCCGAGTTTAGCCAGCATAATGTGAATTCCGGGATTGGGATCGTACCGGTCATGCACCAGGATATCATCGATTGTAATACCATCTTTTCCTAATTCCACAACTTCGAGATTGGTTCCGTTCAGGCGAAGCCCTTTTTGTTTATCGGCACCGAACAGGATTGGTTGCCCATCCTTGATAATGCACATATTCTCGTCGCGGTTCTCTTTGCTGATGATGCCGAAATGCGCTTTGTCCGCAAAGATGATACAATTCTGGAGCATTTCGATGATAGAGGTGCCGTCATGCTTGGCTGCTTCAAACATCGCTTCCGTCATCTGGGTGAGGTCGTTGTCCGGAATCCGTGCAAAGAAGGTTCCCTGGGCTCCCATCACCAACTCCCCTATGTTGAAGGGATGCTCGATTGTTCCGTGCGGACTGCTTTTGGTCACCTTATTCATTGGAGTGGTGGGAGAGTATTGGCCTTTGGTAAGTCCATATATCTCGTTGTTGAAAAGCAGAACATTGATGTCTACATTCCGGCGGATGGTATGGATGAAATGGTTCCCGCCAATGGCCAACGAGTCGCCATCGCCAGTAGCAACCCATACACTGAGGTGCGGATTGGCAACCTTAACACCGGTGGCAATAGGCATTGCACGTCCGTGAATACCATGGATACCGTAAGTATTCACATAGTATGGAAAGCGTGAAGAACACCCGATTCCGGAAACGAGGCAGAAGTTCTCCTTTTTGTATCCAAGTCTCGGAAATACACGTTCAACGGCAGCAAGGATGGCATGTGCTCCACAACCGGCACACCATTTCACCATCTGATCACTTTCAAAATCTGACTTCTGAAGCTGAACGGTTGTTCTCTCTACTGTATTATTGATAAAGTCCATGGTTATTTCTCCTCTAACAGTTGGTTGAATTTCTCGGTTAATTCATTGATCATGAAGGGTAGGCCTTGTACTTTATTGAACTGGTGAATATTAGGCATTGGGAACTGCATCCGGAGATAGTTCACAAACTGACCACTATTCAGTTCACATACCAGGACTTTCTTAAAGCTTTTCAGGATCTTTCCAGTATTCTTTGGCAATGGATTGATGTAATTGAAATGAGTGTGACTGATCTTTTTGCCTGCCCGTGTCATTTCTTGTATTGCAGAATGAATTGCCCCGTAAGTTCCACCCCAGCTGACAATCAGGAGTTCCCCTTTTGTTGGACCTTCAACCTCCTGTTCAGGAATGTAGTTGGCAACCCGGGCTACCTTTTCAGCACGCAGATTAACCATCAACTGATGGTTGAGAGGGTCGGTGGTGACTACACCGGTGATGTTCTCTTTCTCGAGCCCGCCAATTCTGTGCCGCAATCCATCTGTTCCCGGGATAGCCCATTCTCTGGCAAGGGTCTCAGGGTCACGTTTGTATGGTTTGTAGTTTTTATCTCTTGCTTTTGCAACCGGTGGATTGATCGGAGGCAGGTTTGCTAACCTCGGATTCTTAAAAAGAGAGGAACCGAATCCAAGATATCCGTCGGTGAGGAGGATACATGGAGTCATGTGTTCCATCGACAACTTGGCTGCCATGTACGCATAATGAAAACAGTTGTCGGAGGTTGAGGCTGCAATCACGATGACCGGGCACTCTCCGTTCCTTCCAAAAAGAGCCTGGTAAAGGTCTGACTGCTCCGATTTTGTGGGCAGTCCGGTAGATGGCCCTCCCCGCTGAACATTTACAATGACAAGAGGAAGTTCCGTTATCACAGCCAGCCCGATCGCTTCACTCTTCAGAGAGAGACCAGGGCCGGAAGTGGTGGTACAGGCCATCTTGCCTGCATAACTTGCTCCGATAGCTGAACATATCCCGGCAATTTCATCTTCAGCCTGGAAGACTTTAGCTCCAAGTGATTTATGTTTTGTCAGCTCCATCAGGATTTCCGTTGCCGGAGTAATGGGATAGGAGCCAAGGAAGAGTCCCCGTTTTGATTTTTCAGCAGCTGCAAGCAGTCCCCATGCAGTAGCAACATTTCCTGTGATATTCCGGTAAAAGCCAGGTTCCAGTTTGGCAGCAGAGACATGGATCACCGATTCAATCGCCTCAACGGTATCAGCATAGTTGTAACCTGCCTCAAGAACTACCTTGTTGATCCTGGCAAGATTAGGATCCTTCTTGAATTTTGCATCGAAAAACTTAAAAGAGGGTTTTAACGGTCTGTTAAAGATGAAGAAGAGCATGCCTAGCGCAAACATATTCTTGCTACGGCTGGCAATCTTCCGATCAACTCCGAGGTCTGCCAGGCTCTCAATGGTAAGGAGAGTGATAGGGGCCTTTAGAAGGTTGTACTTCGTCAGACTTTTATCTTCAAGTGGATTTGATGTATATCCGGCTTTATCTATTGTTTTGTCATCGAAAGCATCAGAGTCAACGATAAGGGTAGCTCCCACCTTTGCCCATTTCAGGTTGGCTTTGAGAGACGCAGGGTTCATCGCTACGATAACATCACAAAGGTCACCAGTGGTGTAAATTTTGGCACTCCCCACGTGCACCTGGAATCCTGAAACGCCGGCAATGGTATTTTGCGGAGCACGAATCTCAGACGGAAAATCAGGGAAAGTAGCGAGGTCGTTACCAGCGAAAGCAGCCGACTCAGAGAAGAGGTTTCCGGAAAATTGCATCCCGTCTCCCGAATCACCGACAAACTTTACAACTACTGATTCTCGTTCTTCAACAGGTCTGTTCATTTTTGTCATGATGGGTTGATTTTTAAGTCTGCAAATTTACAGCTTTCACAGTCAATAGAAAGAAAAATCCAAAATCTTTTGTGTATTCCAAAAAATAGTATCTTTGCCGCCAGAACCCAATTCCTTAACTGATTTCCCGGTCAACGGGATCATAAAACTCACTGAATCATGGCCTATATTATTAACGACGATTGCACCGCTTGCGGAACCTGCATCGATGAATGTCCGGTTGAAGCAATTACTGAAGGTGACATCTACTTGATCGACCCTGAAGCCTGTACTGATTGTGGCGCCTGTGCAGATGTTTGTCCAGTTGAAGCAATTCATCCGGAATAGTGATTTCCGAATGACTGTTTGTGGTCCACAAAAAAGCGTGACATCAGAAAGATGCCACGCTTTTTTTATTCAAAAAACTTCAGTGTAACATCTTCGCCGTCAAACACACCATAACTGAAATGAGTCAGCCAGTCACCCAGCACAATTTGCCGGCAACGGTCGTTTAGCCCGATGTCTAAAGGGAGATGGTAATGGCCATAAATCAGGAAATCAAGATCGGGATGGTTTGTCAGAATCTCTTTGGAGTGAGTGGTGAGTCTTGTCTCAATAGTCCGGCGTGTAAGGTCCTCGTCTTTCTTCTCCCTTGCCTCCGAAACATACCTGCTTCTGCGAGACCAGTAAAGTGCCATCCCGATGCCGATATCAGGATGAAGCCATCGGAATAGCCATTGGTTAAACCGATTTGCAAATACCATTTTCAGGAATTTATACCCGTTGTCGCCCGGTCCCAGTCCGTCGCCATGGGCGAGGTAAAACTGCTTTGAACCGATTGTCTTGAACTCCGGTTTCCTGTGAAGCTCAATGTGAAGCTCTTCCTGAAGATACCTGAAAGCCCACATATCGTGATTTCCGCGGAAGAGGTGCACAGGAATACCGGAATCGGTGATTTCGGCCAGCTTTCCAAGCAAGCGCGTGTAACCCTTGGGTATAGCCGTCCGGTATTCAAACCAGAAGTCAAAGAGGTCACCCATGAGGTAAATCTCAGAAGCATCTACTCTGACCATTTCAAGCCACCTGACAAAACGGGATTCCCTTTCCAGACTTCGGTCATGGTCGGGGATTCCGAAGTGAAAATCTGATACAAAGTAGACTTTGATACCCATAGTGTAAAGTTGATCCAAACTTACAACTTTTTACTTAACCTGCTTTATCCATTGATGAAAGAAGAGGGTATGCCGGTTCCCGGGGTAAGCAGCCATCAGGCCGCTGTCGACCCGAAGGTACTCCTCCGCATCCGTTTTCAGAGACAATACCGGCCGTACACCAAAGTGATAATTGACAACCAATAGTGATGAAAAAGTTCCTGCATGTTCCCTGATAAAGTTTTTTTCATACTCCCGCTGCCGCTCCCAAATCTGGTTGAAGAGGGAATCGGCCATCACTGTCAGTTCATAGAAACCGGGATCCCCCTGATGTATGTCAATGATCAATTGCAACGAATCAACTTCCCGGATGTTTCTGGCTGAGTAGGCATAAAAGGATTGAATCAGTGTTGACTCACTATTCCCGGCTACCTGGAGCAGGGAAGGATATTGATTCATGTTTCCGGTAATCCGGATTGAATCCCCTGCTTTTGCAATAAAGACAAGCCGCTCATCGGGTTCTGAAAGCAGGGAATAAATACTTGTCTCCCCGGCAAGGACAGACCAGTGAAACATACCTTTCTCATCAGGTATTGCGGAGTCTATCTTGACCAACCCGGAAGTTTTTTGTTCCTGCAGATAAATCATTCCCAAAACCCCTTCAATCTGTCCGGTGATAATGATCCTGTTCTCCTGGCTGGGGCTGCAGCCGGAAGCTATGAATAATAGTGAAATAGCGAAATAGCGAAATAGCGAAATTTGCATTACAGGTTTACTTTAAATTCAGAAGCAATGATACCACTTTTTTGTCGATAGGGAACGTCACGTCATCCTCTGACAGGGTATCAAGCTGGAGCCACCTGAAACACTGGGCTCCTTCAACCATCTCAGGGAAGGAAAACGGAATATCCGTGGTTATAAAACGCATGGTTTCTATGGCCTTCACAAGGTAGTAAATACTGATCAGCTGCATGGTTGAAGGAAGTAGCTTTGTAGGCTGGTAATAGTCGGTAGTGTAGAAATGGCTCTTGATTTCGACTTTAAGACCAAGCTCTTCCGTAAACTCCCGTTTCAGGCAATCGATTGTCCCTTCACCGAACTCGAGTGCACCTCCCGGGAATTTTGTCATCAGGGTATCCATTCTGAGTTCATCGGTTACCAGGATTCTCCCCTCAACGATGAGTAAACCATACACTCTTATATTGAACTGACTTGCACTCATCTTTCAGGACTCATTTCCTGTTCAAAAGTAGGGAAAATACTTCACTTTTTCTGTGCACGGAGCATCTCCCATTTACCCGGTGGGCCTTGTAGCCTTTTGATTGAAAAACCGGCTTCCCTGAGGTTCCGTTTCACAATCCCCTTACAGGAGTAAGTTATTAGCAGCCCTCCATGAAGTATCAACTGGTACATCTTTTCAAAAATCGTGACGGTCCATAGATCAGGTTGCACTTCGGGCGCAAATGCATCAAAATAGACAACATCGAAAGCTAACCCGGATGGATCAAACAATCGCACGTCGGCTTTAAATTTAGTAAGTGTAAAATATGGATTCACCTGAGATGCTTTTTCCCAGGGAGTTTCGTGGATTTTTACAAACTCTTCCCCGGCATCGGGTTCCATGAGGCAGGAATTGTAGTTCAGCCTTTTCAGTACATTGGTTTCCAATGGATGAAGTTCAATGGATGTGTATCGTACTTCGCGCCTTTGCGCCTTCGCGGTTAAGGCTGTAAGAAGTGCATTCAGTCCCGTCCCAAACCCCACTTCAAAAACAGAAACCGGATCAGTCCCAACATCAACAGCCATTAATCCCTGATCGATAAATACATGCCTCGACTCCTGCACAGCACCAAACATAGAATGATAATGCTCATTCATCTCCGGCACAAACAGGGTGTCGGATCCATCGAGTGTTCGTTTGATCTCTATGTTCATGGTAGTTGGGACATGAAGTCTTTTTTACCCCTAAATCCCCTGAAGGGGACTTACTCCCCCTTTAGGGGGCCGGGGGGTTATCGGCTCCTCGCAATGACATTACTCACCAGTTCACCAACTCACCAGTTCACCAGTTCACCAGTTCACCAGTTCACCAGTTCACCAGTTCACCAGTTAATAGAGTCTCGGATACTTATTCGGGTTGAACTCATGCATCATGTCGTAAACAGCCTGGAAAACATCTTCGGCATTAGGATTGGAGAAATAGTCACCATCGTTTCCATAAGCCGGACGGTGATCGGTTGAAGTGAGTGTTTTAGGAACAGCATCCAGGAACTGATATCCTCCCTGGTCCTCCAGAACCTTCTGCATCATATAAGCGGTGGCGCCCCCAGGTACATCTTCATCGAAAAAAATGATCTTGTTGGTCTTTTGCAACGACTTCAGAATGTCGCTGTTGATGTCGAATGGGACGAGCGACTGGACATCAATCAGTTCAACTGAAATTCGAAAATCTTTCAACTGGGGAAGTGCTTCCAGGGCGATTTTTACACAGGAACCATAAGTCACCAGGGTTACATCAGTCCCTTCCTGAAGTATCTCAACTGTGCCAACCGGAATCCGAAACTCACCAATATTATCAGGCAGTTGCTCTTTCAGGCGGTAACCATTTAGAGGTTCGATGATCAGGGCCGGATCGTCGGATGCCATCATGGTGTTATAGAATCCTGCTGCACGCGTCATATCCCTTGGTACAAGTACATAAACTCCCCTGATTGAGTTGATTACCATGCTCAGGGGAGAGCCGCTGTGCCAGATCCCAACAAGCCTGTGTCCGCGGGTACTGATGATCATAGGGACCTTTTGTCCACCTTTGGTACGATACTGGGTAGTTGCCAGATCGTCGCTCATGACCTGAAGCCCGTAAAGGAGGTAGTCAAAATACTGGATCTCTGATATCGGCCGTAATCCGCGAAGTGCCAGACCAATTCCCTGTCCGATAATAGTTGCCTCCCGGATGCCTGTGTCGAAGATCCGGTCTTCGCTGTATTTCACCTGCAGCCCTTCGAGCGTTTGATTCACACCTCCGATCTTTCCCACATCTTCGCCATAAATTACGGCAAGTGGATTATTCTTAAACATATAATCGTAATTGGCCAGCAGTATTTCCCGGCCGGTCACAATTGGCGATTTATCTGTGTAGTGAGGGGGAATGCCTTTTATATGAACAGCACCCTGTTCCGACTCACTATAAAGGTGTGAGTTGTACCGGTCGTAATTCTCTTCCATTTGCTTGTCAAGCCAGGTGCGGAGATCTGCAACCATCGGTTTCTTCGCACCACAACTTAAGCACACATCTCTGAGGATCTTTTTGGCAGCAGAGATCACATCCTTCCGGATAGGTTCGCCCACCAGGCTTAACTCTTCCACAATTCGGTCAATTCTGTCCTGTTTCTTACAGGGGCAGTGTGTTGTCTTTACGGTTTCAATCAGCTTTTTCCGCTCTTCCTTGATGGGCGTCTGATAATGGTTCCAGGCATTCTTCCTTGCTTCCCGTGCACGCTGAAGGGCTTCCTCCTGAATCTGATCAAGTTCCTGTGAGGTGGCAAGGCCACTTTCGATGATCCACTTCCGCATCTGGGAAATGCAGTCGAACTCCTTCTCCCATTCCAGGCGCTCTTCTGATTTATACCGTTCATGAGAACCGGATGTTGAGTGTCCCTGGGGCTGGGTTAACTCCGAAACGTGGAACAACACAGGGATATGTTCTTTTCTGCAAATAGCAATCCCCTCTTTAAAAGTCTTGATAAGGGCAGGGTAGTCCCATCCCGCCACTTTGTAGATGAGAATTCCCGGATTTTTGTCGTCCTTTTGAAATCCCTTGAGCACTTCCGAGATACTTTGCTTGGTAGTCTGATACTTTTGTGGAACAGAGATGCCATAGCCATCGTCCCATACAGCCAGGGCCATGGGAACCTGCATCACCCCGGCAGCATTTACCGTTTCCCAAAAATGGCCTTCCGAAGTAGATGCGTCACCAATCATCCCGAAGGCAACCTCATTTCCGTTGATCGAAAATTGGGTAAACGGTTTTAACCCCGGGTTACTCCTGAAAAGTTTTGAAGCTAAGGCCAACCCGAGTAGCCGTGGCATCTGGCCGGCAGTAGGTGAGATATCGGCAGAGGAGTTTTTCTGTTTGGTCAGATCTTTCCACTGTCCATTTTCATCAACACTGCGTGTTGCAAAGTGGTTGTTCATGATTCGTCCGACAGTCCCGGGATTGACAGTTATATCAGTATCGCCGTAAAGCTGGGCAAAAAACTCTTCGGGTGTAAACAACCCGGCTGCCATCATGAAAGTTTGGTCGCGGTAATAACCTGAACGCCAGTCGCCATCCTGGAAAAATTTAGCCATGACCAGTTGTGGAACCTCTTTCCCATCACCGAATATGCCGAAATTAGCTCTTCCGCCAAGGGCTTCACGCCTTCCCAGTAAACTCAGCTGACGGCTGAGATTCGCCAACCTGTAATCGGCCAGCACCTCTTTTTTATTGAATTTTGATTTTGTCATTTATTAAAAGTTTTCCGCCTTGATCTCAAAGTACGCCAGGGGATGATCACAAACCGGACAATTGTTTAATGCCGAGTTCCCAAAATGTACATGACCGCATTCACGGCAGATCCAAACCTGTTTCTCTTCCCGTTTAAACACCTTGTTATTCTCCATATTCTCAAGCAACTTGAGGTATCTGGCTTCGTGATCTGCTTCGATCTTGGCAATCAGTTTAAAGGCCGTAGCAATTTTTGGGAACCCCTCTTCCTTTGCAACTTGCGAAAATCCAGGGTACAGATCTTTCCACTCCTCGTGCTCTCCCATTGCTGCAGCTTTTAAATTCTCGGCAGTTGTTCCGATTACTCCGGCAGGATATGAGGCGGTGATCTCCACCATGCCACCTTCCAGAAAACGGAAGAAGATCTTTCCGTGTGTCTGTTCATTCATGGCAGTCTCATTAAAAATGGCTGCAATTTGCTGGTATCCATCTTTGATCGCCTGTTTGGCAAAAAACTGGTAGCGATTTTTTGCTTGTGATTCTCCTGCAAAAGCTTTCAGGAGGTTCTGTTCTGTGCGGGTTCCTTTGATGCTTTTTTCCATGGTAATATCTGGTTTTAAAGTCGATTTTCCATCTCAAAGGTAATTATTTCACTGAAGAGTTCTATCTAAACCACCTAAGATATTATGCTGGCAGAGATTCCTAAGATACCTGAAAGAAATGAAATGTGGCTAATCCATCAACTCATAATCTTCTTTGGTTACCTGGCAAACAGGACATCGCCAGTCATCAGGAATATCTTCAAACAACGTTCCCGGAGCAATTCCCGAATCAGGATCACCTTCAACCGGGTTATAGATATGACCACAAACAGTGCATTTGTACTTTTTCATTCTATAATTTTTTTACACATTTCTTGCCGCAATCTGATTTGCAGCATTTCTTCTTTTTCTCTTTCTTCTTCTTTTTCTTGTTCCCCATTGACTAATTGCTTTTAGTAATCCACTCCACGATGGTTTCACCCATCGGTGATTCCCCAGGAGGGACCATACCGGCAAGTGTACCGTCTTCGTTGATCATGAACTTCTGAAAGTTCCATTTCACCTTTGCATCTATGACGCCATTGAAATCTTTCTCAGTAAGCCACTGATAGAGAGGAGAGATGTCACCTCCCTTTACCGAAATCTTTTCCATCATTGGAAATGTGACTCCGTAATTTACCTGGCAGAATTCCTTGATCTCTTCGTTGGTACCCGGCTCCTGGCTTAAAAAGTTATTGGCAGGAAAGCCAATTATCGTAAAGTTCTCCCCGCCATGTTGCTGATAAAGCTCTTCAAGTTTGGCATACTGGGGCGTGTAACCACATTTCGAAGCAGTATTCACCACAAGTACTTTCTTCCCTTTTAACTGGCTCAATGGAAACTCTTGTCCGTCGATTGTGGTCACCGTATAGTCGTAAAAGGATTTTTGGGCCTGCGTTGTTGTTGAGAAGGTCATAGCTAAAAATATTATGGGATAGATGAGTCGTTTCATTTTCGTATTTTTAAAGTTTACTTTAACTGCATGCAAAGATACAAAAAATTATTATTATTTATACTTATTCTAAATTATTCATATATTGCAAGCACATGCGACAGCAGAAATCAAAACAACGATACGATGGCAAATAGCAAAAGCGTTGAAATAGGTAGACGGGCTCCCGAATTCATGCTGCCCGATTTGAACGGAACGATGGTGAGTTTATCAGATTTTGCAGGTAAGTCAAACCTGGTGGTCTATTTCTATCCCAAAGATGAATCGTATGGTTGCACCAAGGAGGCCTGCAGTTTCCGCGACCAGTACGAGGATTTTATCGAGTCCGGAGCCGAAGTCATCGGGATCAGTTCCGATGATGTAGCATCACACAAATCTTTTGCTGCCAATCACAGACTCCCCTTTATTCTCCTCTCTGATCCGGATAAAAAGGCTGCAACAGCATATGGAGTTGGAAAGACGATGGGATTTCTACCCGGTCGGGTAACCTTTATTATCGACAAAGAGGGAATCATTCGGGGGAAATTCTCCTCCCAGCTTCAGTTCCAGAAACATATTGAAGAAGCGCTAAACGTTCTTAAAGGACTATAATTTAGGAGAAGTGCAAATTGCGAATAATTCAAGTTTCGATTTTCGAATTATTTTCCAAACTCACCAACTCACCAGTTCGCCAGTTCACCAATTCACCAATTCACCAATTCACCAACTCACAAACTCACCACCTCACCACCTCACCACTCACTCCCATCCCAAAAAGGGCAAAATCATACTTAACCGGATCTGTTGGGTCAAACTTTCGGAGGTTCGCGGTTAATTCTTCTGCAGCATGCCAGTCATTTGCTTTTCTTTCCAACAAGCCAAGCTGACGGGCAACGCGACCGCTATGTATATCCAGTGGACAGAGTAGATTTGCCGGGTCAATGGATCGCCAGAGTCCGAAATCAACGCCACGATCATCTTTTCGAACCATCCATCGCAGGAACATATTGATCCGTTTGGCAGCAGATCCGGATTCCGGATTTGCAAGGTGTTTTTCGGATCTCCGGAAATGAGGCACCTCCAACAAGGCATTCCGGAATTCAATAATAGCCTGTTTGGTTCCATGCTGATTCACTGATGAGAACACCTGCTCCAGGCCCCCTTTGTTCTTGTAAATATGTTGAATTGCCCGTATCATGAAGTCACAATCTTCTCCCTGGAATGTACGGTGAATGAATCCTCGTAAAGGGGTCAGGTCGGATGGAGTGGCATTTAAGACAAACTCGTGAGGTGTGCCAGACATAAGATCCATTAACCGGCGGGCGCTGTTGAGGATTGAGGTGCGGTTGCCCCAGGAGATCAATGCAGTCAGAAGTCCGGAGATTTCAATATCCTCCTTTCTGGTAAACCGATGGGGTATTGAGATTGGATCAGGCGCTATAAAAGAGGGATGATTGAACCTGCGATAATTGACTTCAAGAAGATCACTCAAATCCTGCATCGACTCTCAGTTTTCGCGCCCGTCAAGGGGAGGGCCAGGGAGGGGTCATGCTTAAAGTACATGCACTGGCTGAATCAGATCCTGCCCGATAGTAATAGCCTTTTCATTCTCCGGGATTAGTTTATGGTGCCTGGAGGGCAGTGATTTTTCTAACCCTTTCCGAATGTTTTCCAGTTGAACAATCGGTTTCAGCTTAAGGAAGCCGCCAAGAACCATCATGTTAAAGACCTTTGACAAGCCTATCTTGCTTGCTTCATCAGCTGCCGCAATTGAGTAAATATTGATGTCTTTCCGTTCAGGATGCCTGGTAATTCCGTTCGGATCGTAAATGAGCAGGCCACCTGGTTTGACAGCGTTCTCAAACTTATCCATCGACTGTTGGTTCAGAATGATGGCCGTATCAAATTTATTCAGGATGGGAGAGCTGATTCGTTCGTCGGATACGATTACCGTTACATTGGCTGTACCACCCCGCATTTCCGGACCGTAGGAAGGCATCCAGCTCACCTCCTGGTTTTGCATAACACCCGAGTATGCCAGAATTTTTCCCATGGAAAGAACACCCTGTCCACCGAATCCCGCAATGATAATTTCTTCAGTCATAACTTATTGTTCTTTTTTGACGTTTGTTTCTTCTTTTCAGATGCTGGATCCTGGATCCTGGATCCTGGATAACCTATCCCGTGTTTAGTATTTAGCATCCAGCATCCAGCATCTAGCATCTAGGATCTTGTTACCAGCTCCCCATCTACCTTAATGTCTCCCAACGGATAGACTGGAAACATATTCTCCTCCATCCATATGTTCGACTGAACCGGGGTCATTTTCCATCCTGAGTTGCAGTTTGAAACGACCTCAACAAAAGAGATCCCTTTTTTCTGATCCTGCAAGTCGAATGCCTTCCGCAACGCTTTTTTTGTCTTTCTGACCGCTGAAGGTGTCTGCACCGACTGCCGGGTCACGTAATATGTTCCGGGAAGCTGGGCAATCAACTCAGTGATTTTAAGCGGGTGTCCCATGATTTCGATATCTCTTCCATATGGAGAGGTTGAAGTCCGCATGCCAGGTAATGTAGTCGGAGCCATCTGGCCGCCTGTCATTCCGTAAATTCCGTTGTTGATGAAAATGATCGTGAAGTTTTCCCCGCGGTTACAGGCATGGATAGTTTCGGCTGTTCCAATAGCTGCCAGGTCACCGTCGCCTTGATATGTAAATACATAATGGTCAGGCCACAAACGTTTGATTGCTGTTGCCACGGCGGGAGCACGGCCGTGTGCAGCACCAAGCATATCGATATTCATGAAATCATAAGCCAACACCGAACAGCCTACCGGATTGACGCCGATGGTTTTCGAAGCGATCTCTTTCTCTTCAAGAACCTCCATAAGCATACGGTGAACCACACCATGTCCGCACCCCGGGCAATAGCTTAGCGGACAGTCAACCATAAGATCGGTGGTTTTGTAAACCAGGTGCTCTGGTTTTCTCAGTTCAGGATGTGCAAATTTCTCTTCCATATTAACCTCCTATAATTTTTTCTTCCAAAGCCTTCAATACCTCATCAGGTGTTGGAATGATTCCACCAAATCGTCCATAATGTTTAATGGGTATATTGCATCCCACTGAGAGTTGTACATCCTCAATCATCTGGCCTGCGTTCATCTCTACCACCAGCATCCCTTTAACTTTCAATCCCAGTTCCCGGATCTCATTTTTCGGGAAGGGGAATACTGTGATGGGACGGAACAGACCAACTTTGATCCCTTTGTTCCGTGCCAGTTGCATCGCTTTCTGGCAGATACGTGCTGAAAGACCAAAAGCGACAAAAATATATTCAGCATCCTCGCAGTCGATCATCTCAAACCTGACTTCAGTTTCCTCAATCTCTCTGTATTTCTCCTGAAGGACCAGGTTCAATCTCTCCTGCCCGGCCGGATCAAGATCCAGGGATGTGATGATATTATGCCCCCGGCTCATCGGACGGCCATTGGAGGCCCATGGGCATCGTGCAACAACCTCTTCATCGGTAAGACGGGCTACAGGATCGGCCAGGTATACTTTCTCCATCATCTGCCCGATCGCTCCGTCGGAGAGAATCATGACCGGTGTCCGGTATTTGAAGGCAACGTCAAAACCAATCTGGACGAAATCGGCCATCTCTTGCACTGAGGCTGGCGCATACACGATCATGTGGTAATCACCGTGGCCACCTCCCTTGACAGCCTGGAAATAGTCGGCCTGGGAAGGTTGAATTGTTCCTAACCCTGGACCACCACGAACGATGTTTACTATCAGTGCAGGAAGTTCGGCACCTGCCAGGTAGCTGATACCCTCCTGCATCAGGCTAACGCCCGGACTGGAGGAGGAGGTCATCACCATTTTGCCGGTTCCGGCACCTCCGTATAACATATTGATGGCTGCCACTTCACTTTCAGCTTGCAAAACAACCATTCCTGAGGTTTCATATGGCCTCTCTACCATAAGGTACTCCATCACTTCTGACTGGGGAGTAATCGGATAGCCAAAGTAACCATCGCAACCGGCTCGGATTGCAGCTTCCGCAACAGCTTCATTCCCCTTCATTAATCTTAGTTCGCCCATTTAGTTATAATTTTTTAATGTTTTATTCTGCAGTGACTTTAGCACGGTATACCGTTATGACGCCATCCGGACAAACCAGTGCGCAATTAGAGCAACCGGTACATTCATCATTCACTTTTATAGCGAAATGATACCCCTTGCTGTTCACTTCCTCCGACATAGCGATACATGTAAACGGACAGGCTGCGATACATACTTCACAACCTTTGCATCGTTCAATGTTAACCACAATGTCTCCTTTGATCTTGGCCATAGTATTTGAGATTTTTTGTGTTGAAAAGGAAGCACGAAATTAAAGAAATAAATCCGAAGGATTCATCCTGAAATGCAGGTTTTTTGGGGAAAATAGGCTAATTTAGAACCGGTATAATCTATGGTGTGTATGCCAGTGCACGGAAATATTCTTCCGTGAATTGAGGGTCAATTAAATGGTAAAAATCTATGATAAGTGTTGCCTTCTCCCGGATCTTGTCAAAGGTATCAACGATGAACCAGAACTGTTCGCCGCCACAAAATAGATTTTGCGCAAAGACATTGACATCTTCCTCAAATGCAGATTGGGAATATTTATTCAGAAATCCAAGGGAAAGGAGGGAATAATCATAATCAAGGGATGCTTCACCTTTCTTAATAGCCTCTACTCCTCCCTTCCCATATTCAAAATCGGGAGAATTGGTTCCGCTCCATAACTTTTTATCAAATTGCTTATTAAATTTCCGCAACAAGACGCTGGAGAATTCATGATGGAACACTCCTTCCACATATTCAAACGTGCGCTCGGGATTGGAATTATCATACGTTATGTATACCACATCTTTTGTATTGGTTCCTCCATAGGGGACACCAAAAAACGAGAGTGATTTCAGGACATAGACTTTCCGTAAGTATACAAACAACACATCTTCAGGATACTTTGCAATGGCTTTATTCAGGATGTCCATGGCTTCCGTCCGGTTTTCCCTGGGCAGGGAGACCGCATCGGCATTGATCCGCTTACAGTACCAATTGGCAGGAAACATACGTGGTTCGGCATCAAACAGTATATCAATCCCTTCAAGAACAGTAGGGTTCACGGGAATATCAATGGGGACAGCTGAAGTCAAAAAGAGCAGGGGCAGAACCAGAATTACAGTAAGTCTGATTAATACCGGTTTTCGGTTGTTGTTATCCCGTCGGGTGCTGTTCATAGAACCGTTTTAATCGCTCTTCCAGAGCCGGGAACTGATCACGGAGTACAAGAGATACGCAGGCACGAATACCTTCATGACGTGTACTTCCTGTAATGGAGAGTGCTATGGCACTGATGCCGTAATAGAGTAACTCTTCGAGCAGCTCTTCGCCAGTGAATCCTGGGTAACTGACAGTAAAATAGAAACCATCTGCAATGGGATTGTCTTCATCCATATCGTAGACGATACGGAATCCATTATCCGTGAAGAGTTTCTTCATGATCTTTGCCTTGTGCCCATACTCCTTCACTACCTCTACGAAATTGTAAGTCCCGTCGTTGGAAGCTTTTAACATGGCAGCCAGGCCGTGCTGAGCTGAATGGGTGACACCTGCACTCAACGCATAAACTGTCCCGTATATTATCGCCATTCCCAGGGTATCTCTTGTGTAATACCGAAGCAAGTCTTCTGACTGAAGATCAAACAGGGAATCCGAGATCATCATCAAACCAACCCGTTGTCCGGCATAGCTGAATGCTTTGGAACTGCTGACAAGCAGGATATAGTTGTCGGTATATTTTGCAACTGTTGGCTGATACGGAGGCTTACCAGGCTTGGAGTAATCCTTCCGGAAATCCATCGCTATGTATGCAAGATCCTCCAGGATCACAACATCATATTTGGTGGCTAACTCACCAATAATCCGAAGCTCTTTATCGGTGAAACAGACCCAGGAAGGGTTATTGGGGTTGGAATACAATACCGAATGGATGTTTCCTTTGGCAAAATAAGACTCTAACTTATCCTTCAGCTTATCTCCCCGATAGTCGTAGATGTCGAATGAATCAAACTTCTGCCCGAGGATGATATGTTGTTGCCTGTGAACAGGGAAGCCCGGATCGATGAACAGCGTAGTATCTTTCTCTTTGTGCAGTCTCGCCAGAGTAAGAAAAGCGGCGAAACTGCCCTGCATTGATCCAACAGTAGGGATACAGTGGCTCCCGTCAATGTCGAGATCAAGAAAGAGCTTGGCAAACCGGGATGCCTCTTTTTTTAGCTCCGCAATACCTTCAATCTCAGGATAGACGGCGGCCACTCCCGATTCCAGTGCAGCGATCTCTGCTCTTACTCCTATCCCGGTAGCTTTAAGTCCGGGGACTCCCATCTCCATCCGAACGTACTTATGTCCGGTCTCCTTCTCAATCCCATTGATCAAACGCTTGATCTCACGGATAGAGGCTCTGCCTAATGTTCTTATTTTACTCTCTTTGATGTGCCTGCTGACAACCTCATAAGGGATGGGGGTATCTTTCATGATCCTTGTAATTAAATTGAGTGATCCATGGTTCCTACAGGCAAAATTGACAAATAATT
>CALCGJ010000224.1 GCA_937900965.1 uncultured Bacteroidota bacterium
ATGGGAAAAACCACCAATGCCCTTGAGCAGATCCTGCACGATTACATGGAAGGAGATTCTGTTTCCATGGTAGAGAAATTCTACAAGCTCAGGGATTTCCACATGGAAATTGCCAACGGGCTTGTTGCAAACGGCCAACTCAATGTGGTTGGAAAGAGCCCTGACAAAGGGCCAGACAGCAATCATCCTCTCGTTTTGGAGTTGGAAGTCCGGTTCGAAGAGCTGCGAAACATTCTCCGTCAGGAACCTGTGATCGACTACAACGAGTGCTACGACCGCATGGTCAGTTTCGGGGAATTGTTCTCCACCACCATTCTGTATCATTTCCTGGTTGCCGCAGGATTCCCTGTAACGCTGTTCGATGCGCGCAAGCTTATCCATACCGACAGTTCATTTCGGGATGCACAGGTTGACTGGAAAAAGACACAGCTGGTTGTCCAGAAACAACTCTTTACGCTCTTCCAGGATCACAAAGGAAGCATAGGCCTAACTCAGGGATTTATCGGTTCCGATCCCAAAGGAAGAACCACTACTCTTGGACGTGAGGGATCCGACTTTAGTGCTGCCATCCTTGGCTATTGCATGCGGGTGAAAGAGGTGACAATCTGGAAGGATGTCCCCGGGATATTGAATGCCGACCCAAAATGGTTTGATAATCCTCAGAAGCTCGATATTCTCTCCTTTCACGAAGCGGTTGAGCTGGCCTACTTTGGGGCAAAGGTGATCCATCCAAAGACTATCAAACCCCTTGAAAATGCGAATATCACACTACTCGTGAAAAGTTTTCTTCATCCGGAGAGAGAGGGAACGAAAGTTAAAAACCTGCAAGAGTGGAAGATAGATACACCTATATTTATCCGTAAACAAAACCAGGTACTGATCTCAATTATGCCACGTGACTTCTCATTTATCGTTGAGGAGAACCTTAGCCAGATATTTACCATCCTGGCACAACTTCATGTGAAGGCAAACGTGATGCAAAATTCTGCGATCAGCTTTTCGATTTGTACCGATCACGACCTGGTTAAGACCAATCCGTTGATCAGGGAACTGCAGAAGTCATTTGAAATCCGTTACAATGAAGGTCTGGAACTTTATACTATCCGGCATTACAACGATGAAGCCATACAGCGTATTACCTCCGGACGGAGTGTTATCCTGGAACAGAAGTCAAGGAATACAGTGCATTTGGTAGTCAAATGAACTATTATTCCGGTATCACCACCGGGAAGTCGTAGAGGAAATCACCGAACTCAGGCTTCTCCATCACGATCTCCAGGAAATTGCGGTATGCATCGGTGAAGGTAAAGGTATTGGCATCAAAATAGTCATCGGAAAGCGGCTTATTGCCAACTTTTCCCATATCGATAGCGGAGGTGTTGAACTCCTCCAATTCGACAAAGGGCACCAGGTTTTTCATCACCGGCATCATGCCATACTCTTCCCGTATAAGAAGATCAGCCACCTTATCGGCCAGAGTTTGTGTTAGCCTGCGGTCGTAATGCCGGCAATTACCTGCCCTGGCATAGTAACCTGAAATCTGGGCACGGGCTTCAATCCCCAGCTTATTAGAAATTTCTGATGCGATAACCCCACTGATTCCGCCAAACCGCGGATGGCCGTATTCATCCACTTCGGAGCTGGCATATACTACATCCACTTTGCCTGATTTCTCGTCAAACCAGCGAACTCCTTCCGATACCGGAATCACCAGGCACTTCTTGGGTGAGCGCATATAATGTTCTTTGACTGTCTCGAAGAAAAATTCCTTTCTCTCCCTGGTGACCTCCACTTCCGGGATAAGAGCCAGCGGACCGCCGCCACCGAAAATTGCAGTACCGGTTAACCAGCCGGCATCCCGTCCCATCACCTCCAGAACGATGATGCGGGAATGGGACTCAGCGGTTGTCTTGATGTTGGCAGTAAATTCTGCGATCGCTTTAGCTGCGGAAGGGAATCCGGGGCACAAGACAGCTTCGATTTCTCTCCCTTTGTAATGATGGATCGTACGGGTTCGCAGGTCGTTGTCGATAGTCTTCGGGAACCCGATTACAGGGATGCCCTCTGTTTCATAAAGTCGCTTTGCCGCCCCGTTGGTATCATCTCCACCGATGGTAACAAGTACATCGATCTTGTAACGTTCGAGGTTTCGGAGTACCTGGGATACGCGGCTTTCCGGGTTTTTCTTTGACGAGAATGGATTGGTCCGGCTGGAGCGTAATGCTGTTCCCCCATACCATCCGTCGTAAGGCTGGTTTGTGAGGTCTACTACGTTGCCATCTCCCAGCATCCCTTTCCATCCCTGGAGAACACCAAAAACCTTAAATCCCAGCAGTGAGGCCCGGTTCCTGACCGCTTCGATGCTTGAGTTGATAGCAGGTGTGTCGCCACCTCCTGATAAGATGGCCAGTGTTTTTCCCTGAAAGAGTTTGTGTTCCTGTTTCATAAGGTCAAATTAATTTAGGGGACAAAACTATAGAAATATAGTGATATAGTGAAATGGTGAAAATTTCGCAATTTTGCTGCCTTGCTAACTTTCTACTACATTGCGGAGTATTTTTTCAACCAATACCCGGGCCAGTTTCACATCCGACTCGTGAGTCCAGCCAGCGATATGAGGCGTAAGGATCACGTTATCGGATTCCATCAGGTATCGCAGGTCATCCGGGAGGGTCTGGGAAAGAGCTTCAAAGGAGCTGTCTTCATATTCCAGAACATCCAGCGCTGCCCCTATGACCTTTCCTGATTTCAGAGCCTCCACCAGATCAGATGTTTTAACCACTCTCCCCCTGGAGGTATTCATCAACCAGACAGGTTTCCGGAACCTGGTCAGGAAAGATGTGCCAATCAGGAAAGTTGTCTCTTCGGTGAGGGGGATATGCAAACTAAGGATATCTGCCAGGTCAAATATTTCGTTCAGAGTAGCCTCCCTGGTATTTCCATCGGAATAACCGGTTTTGTATTTGTCGTATGATATCACGTTGACTTCAAATCCTTTCAGTCGCCGGGCAAAAGCGCTTCCGGTATTCCCGTATCCTATAATCCCAACGGTTTTTCCTTTGATCTCTGTGCCACGGTTTCCCTCCCGGCTCCATATACTGTTCCGCACTTCCCTGTCGGCACGATTCAGGTGATTCATCAGCGAAAGCAGCATTCCAACAGCATGTTCTGCCACAGCATCCCGGTTTCCTTCAGGCGAATTAAAGCACACGATGCCTCTCTCCTGTGCATAGGCGACATCGATATTTTCCAGTCCCGATCCAACCCTGCCTATAAACTTCAGCATTTGTGCTCTGGAGAGGATCTCCTTATCCAAACGGATCTTACTTCGTACGATCACACCGGAGTACTGACCTATGATCCGAATAAAATCTTCTCTCCCGTATTCCGGGAAAAAGTCGCACGAATATCCATTGGCAGTCAACTCCTCAATAATCAGGGGATGAACTTCGTCGATTATCAGTACTCTCCGTTTCAATTCTGTCGTTATGAGGATCAGCTACGTCTACTTCGCGCGCCTTTGTGGCATCCTTTTTCGCCTTTGAGGTTAACTAATTTACCACGAAGGACACGAAGGTTACACGAAGTAACACGAAGGATTTCCAGACAAAATTACGATTTCGGAGCGAATTACAGGATTTTTCTTGAGGGATTCCTGTTGAATAGCCTTACCTTCGCGGGCTTAAAACAAATCCTCTGTGTGGCCATTTCTTGTCAGGAGAATCCTTAGGAACCGACTGCAGTTCCTCATCACCATCTTCGCTATCACGGCTCTTATGTCGTTCCTGGCCAGGGATGTCAAGCTCTCGTACGAAATGGCCCGGATCCTGCCCGCCAGCGACTCCACCTACATTGTTTACCAGCAATTCAAAGAGCAGTTCGGAGAGGATGGCAGTGTGCTCTTCATCGGAATCAAGGACACTAACCTATTCCAAATCAATGAGTTCAACGACTGGTTCGACCTCAGCGAAAATATCCGTCACATCCCTGGAGTGGAGGAGGTGGTATCGATTACCCGCTTGTATAATCTGCAGAAAAATGACTCGCTCAAGAAGTTCGAGTTTGTGCAGCTTATCCGCAATAAGCCCGAAACCCAGTCGCAGGTTGATTCCCTGAAAAAGATCATTTTCTCTCTCCCTTTCTACGAAAAGCTCATTATCAATAAAGAGACAGGGGTCACAATCATTGCCGTGACCCTTGACAACAGGCTCCTGAACACCAAACAACGGATCAACCTGATATCCGAGATCAGGGATATCACAAACAAGTTTGGTGACCGTTACAATATCGATATTCATTATTCGGGACTCCCTTTTATCCGCACAATCACCTCCAAGATGCTGGAAGACGAGATGAAACTCTTTGTCTTTCTGTCGCTTCTGATTTCGGCCATCTTCCTCTATATCTTCTTCCGGTCCTTCAAAGCAGTGCTCTATCCCATAATTATTGTGGTGATCAGTGTTGTTTGGGCACTGGGTATGATGAGTCTCTTCGGGTATAAAATCACCATGCTTACGGCCATCATCCCACCTCTGCTTATCGTGATCGGAGTTGAGAACTGCATCTTTTTACTCAACAAGTACCATTATGAGTACCGGCTTCATCAGAACAAAGTGAAAGCGCTTTCACGTGTCATCCAGCGTGTGGGAAGTGCAAATTTTCTTACCAATGCATCTACCGCTATCGGATTCGCCGCATTTACCATCACCAAAAATACACTCCTGGTTGAATTCGGAGTCATTGCAGCCATCAACATCATGGTGGTATATGGCCTGTCGCTGACACTTGTTCCCATATTCTACAGTTACCTCCCTCCTCCCCGGATGAAGGATGTCAAGCACCAGGAAGAGAGCATAGCCAAGGCCATCATTGATAAAGCCGTCATCTGGGTTACCGGATACCGGAACACGATCTATATCATTACCTGCGCAATGGTGGTGGTTGGCATAGTTGGGGCCACAAGGCTCACTACCAGCGGTCGGATAATGGACGATATTCCTCAGGATAATCAGCTGTTTAAGGATCTGATATTTTTCGAGGATAATTTCAACGGGATTATGCCATTTGAGATTACGATAGATACGAAAAAGAAAAAAGGGGTATTTACCCTCTCAACTCTCAACAGGATCAATCGCCTTCAGGACTCGCTCAAGACTTACCCTGAACTGGCCAGGCCACTTTCGATTGTTGAGGTGATCAAATCGGCCAAACAAACCTTTTATGGCGGCAATCCAAAATTTTATGAGTTGCCCAACTCCAATGAGCTCACATTTATGGGGAGTTACATTCCGGAGTTAAAATCGAAAAAGCAGACCCTTCTCAAGAACTTTATCGACACCAACTTCCAGACCACCAGGATCAGTGTGCAGATGGCCAATATTGGAACCAAGGATATTGCCAGAATACAGAAGGGTGTTCGGGCAACCGTCGATACCATTTTCAATCCGGAAAAATATGATGTCACCATTACGGGGACCAGCATCGTGTTCATGAAGGGAACTAATTTCCTCATCCGGAACCTTTTTGAAAGTATTATCATCGCCCTGATCGGGATTGCCATCCTCCTGGCTTTCCTCTTCTCCTCCTGGCGGATGATCGTTATATCACTGATACCCAACCTTATCCCACAGTTGATGACCGGAGCTCTGATGGGGTTTCTCGGGATCCCGATCAAACCCTCTACCATTCTTATTTTTAGCATTGCACTTGGGATCTCGGTCGACAACTCCATCCAGTTCCTGTCCCGTTACCGGCTTCAGCTGAAACACTCCAACCGGAATATTCCCTATTCTGTGATTTCAGCTCTGCAGGAGACAGGATACAGCATGATTTACTCATCTACCGTTCTCTTTTTTGGATTTGGCATTTTCGTTCTCTCTTCCTTCGGCGGGACACAGGCGATGGGATTCCTGATCTCATTCACCCTGTTGATAGCAGGCCTGCTGAACCTCTTCATCCTTCCATCGCTGATCCTCACACTGGATAAATGGAGTACAACAAAAGCGTTCGAGAAACCGCTGGTGGAGATTTTCGAGGAGCCGGAAGAGGAGAGGATCATTGATATTGAGCTGCCATTGGAGGAAGAGCCACCTAACCCCTAAACCCCCTATTTACCCCTAAATCCCCGGTTGCCCCCAAACCCCCTAAAGGGGGCTTATACTGCTTCGCAGTCTGAACCTCCCGAAGGGAGGAGTAAGTCCCCTTCAGGGGATTTAGGGGTTACCGCA
>CALCGJ010000225.1 GCA_937900965.1 uncultured Bacteroidota bacterium
AGAGAATCGAATGGTATAGTATCGAAGGAGTTTGTATAAAGTACGGCATAAACAGTTGCTGCCGGTGAATTATCAAATGCATTGATCACTACACCAGAAATCATCAGAGAGTCGATGTAGTCTCCGGTGGAGAGAACGTACTTGAAATCTTTCAGTGCGTTCCCTTCTGTGATGTCAGAAATGGATGTCCCGAAACTGATGATATACGTCGTGTTGGAGGTGAGGGTATCTTCGAAATCAACAATAACTGTTTTTCCTCTAAGTTTGTAGTCGGGTTTTTCGGAAAGAGGAGGAGAGATGAAAATTTCAGATCCGGATGATTTCAGGGCGATAAATTCATTGAATGTAATATGGATGTCGGGAGAAGAGAAACGGATTGAGTTGTTGGGTGGATCACACTCCAGGACTTCCGGTGGTGTAATATCTTTGGCCCCACCTTCAGGAGTGACAGGATTCGCACAACGAAACATCAATATTGATAACAGGAGGAGAGATAGGGCCTTGAAGAATACTCTTGTTTGCAAAGATGTTGATATTGAGTTTTGAACTTTCCAAAGTTACCAATCGTTTTCATAAGCAGAGCAAAAAATCACTAAATTTACGCGGTGAATCCTTAAATATTCAATTTCATGAGTGGTCACAGTAAATGGTCAACCATCAAACGTAAAAAGGGAGCTCTTGATGCAAGACGCTCCAAAATTTTCTCAAAGATTATCAAAGAGATAACAATTGCGGTCAGGGAAGGGGGAATTGACTCCGATGGCAACCCCAGGCTGAGGCTTGCCATTGCCAATGCCAAAGGTGCTTCCATGCCGAAAGAAACGATTCAACGTGCTATCAGCAAAGGGAGTGACAAGGATGCTGCTGCCCTTACCGAGACTACATACGAAGGGAAAGGTGCACATGGAATAGCCATCTATGTGGAATGTCTGACCGATAATACCCAACGGACTGTGAGCAATATTCGCTCCTACTTTAGTAAACACGGGGGCGAATTGGGCAAGAACGGGATGCTCAACTACCTTTTTGACCGGAAAGGAATCTTTGTGATTCCTATAGGAGATCTCGATCAGGATGAGTTTGAGATGGAGATAATTGACGCAGGGGCCGAAGACATTGAAATGGATGAGGAGGTATTTACGATTACAACTGCCATGGAAGATTTCGGGAATATGATGAAAAAACTGGAAGAGTTAAACATCGAACCCGAGAGTGCATCTCTGCAGAGAATTCCAAAATCGACCGAAACCATCGAAACGGAAAGTGCCCGTAAATTGCTTAAGCTGATTGATCTCATCGAAGAGGATGATGATGTACAGCAGGTTTTTCACAACCTCACCCTCACGGATGAGTTGATGGAGGATTAGATATTACAGATAAACTGCACCAGATTAGTCCCTTTGGGAAGTTCCAGCTTTTTCCGTAAACGAATTCTTGAAATCTCAGTACTGGGTGCCGTGATTTTTAATATGTGGGATATCTCCTTGGTAGCCAGGTTCATACGAAGTAGTGCAGCCAGTTTGTGATCAGTAGGAGTTAATAGAGGATGTTTTTCCCTGAGTCTGTCAAAGAATCCCTGGTGGATCTTCTCAAAATGTGCTTTGATCCGGTACCAGTCATTATCAAACTTGATGTTCTCATCGATCGTGTCGAGAACCTGGGCGATCTCTTTCTTGTCAATGGTTTTACCATGTTTCAGAACCCGGTTTAAATCTTTTCGGATAAGTCCGATAATTTTGTTTTTCTGTGAAATGAAGATAGAGGAGGTGGACAACTCGCGATTGATCAGGTCGAGCTCCATCTGGTGCTTCTGTTTAAGAAGTTGGTTTACTTTCTGTTCGGCACGGATCCGCTCCTGTAACCGCTGGTTCTTCTCTTTCTCGGCGCTCTTTCGATGCTGGATCTCAGTCTTCAGTTCTGAAATAATGCGTTCGTTGGTAATTTCCAGGTTACGCTGGTAACTGGCAACTTCGATAGCTGCCCGGATCTGGTCAATGTCAATGGGTTTAAAGAGGTACGCATAGGGTTTCAGGGAAAAAGATTTCACGAACACTTCATTCCGGTTAAGTGAAGTAAGGAAGATGATCCCGCAGTTCGAGGTTTCTGTTAAGATCCTGGCAGCTTCTATGCCATCCATGGACCCGGCAAGTTTTACGTCCATGATCACTATATCGGGTTCCTGGTTGTTCTCTTTCAGATTGGAAATAGTTTCAACAGCGCTTTCACCCTTGGTATCCATTCCCATGATCTCATAATCAAGGTCAGTCAGTTTGGCTTTCAGATCATGAGCGAGGATCAACTCATCTTCGACAATAAATAACTTGATCTTTGTCATAATAATTTTGTTTACGGTTATTAAAAATAGTTAGTTATTTCTTAGTGTATATTGACAATTCAAAAAGGATAAAATAAAACAGAATGTTAGGGTCAGCAAATATACATTATTTTAATCCTTTATCAAAACAAAAATCTGGATATATCTTTTTATACATCAATTTCTTCAGCGTAATCACTCCATTGATGCCAAACCTGATTTCCCTCCCGAAATGTTATGGTGAATGACACTACCCCCTTTTTGCCAGGTATTGGGGATAACTTATGGTGTTAACGGATTTCCAGGTTCAACATCCCGTCGACTCATTTCTCAAGATTAATTGTATTTTTGACAACCGGAAAAGCCAACCCCATTATGGCACTTTTAAATACAGTTATCTCCTGGTTAATGAAAAAGCGGATCCACCAGATCGAGCTTTTTCTGAAATATCCGCATGAGGTTCAGCGTGAATGGCTCAAAAAACTTCTCCATTCAGCACGTGATACTGAATGGGGCCAGAGCTATGAGTTCAAATCGATCCAATCTCCGGAGATGTTCAGGGAACGTCTTCCCGTAAGGGAATATGAAGAGTTGAAGCCCTTTATTGACAGGTTGAAACAGGGGGAGCAAAACATCCTTTGGCCTAGCGAGACAAAATGGTTTGCTAAATCATCTGGAACTACCGCTGATAAAAGTAAATTCATTCCTGTGAGTGAGGAGGCCCTCGAAGAATGCCACTTCAAAGGGGGAAAAGATTTACTTAGTATATACTGCAATAACCATCCCGACACCAACCTCTTTGCGGGGAAAGCTATTGCTATGGGAGGTACTCATCAGGTTATGGAGGTATCCAGCGAATCGATATACTACCAGGGTGATCTGTCAGCGATCCTGATGCAAAATCTTCCATTCTGGGTTGAGTTTCTTCGTACGCCAAACCTCTCAATCGCTCTCATGGACGAATGGGAGTCGAAAATCGATAAAATGGCCAGGGCAACAATTCAACACGATGTAACCAACATCTCGGGTGTTCCATCATGGACCCTGTTGTTGGCCCGACGGGTTCTGGAGATTACCGGCAAGAAACATTTACTGGAGGTATGGCCTAATTTTGAACTTTTCATCCACGGAGGTGTAAGTTTCCTTCCTTACCGGGAGTTGTTCAGACAGATTTTCCCTTCTCAGCAGATGCACTACCTGGAGACCTATACTGCTTCCGAAGGATTCTTCGCGATTCAGGACCGCGATGATGCGGATGACATGTTGCTGATGCTTGACTATGGCATCTATTATGAGTTTCTTCCCGCCGATGAGTTTTCTTCATATTCTTCTGAAGCCATTTCATTAGATGAAGTCAATCTTAATACCAACTACGCCATTGTAATTACGACTAACGCAGGATTGTGGAGATACCTGATTGGAGATACAGTCCGGTTCACCTCTCTTGATCCTCACAGAATCAAGATAACCGGCCGAACACGCAGTTATATCAATGCTTTCGGCGAGGAGCTCATCGTTGATAATGCAGATAAAGCCCTCTCGATTGCATGCAACAGGTGCCAGAGTACCCTCCTTGATTATACAGCTGCTCCGGTATACTTTGAAGTGAACCAACGTGGAGCACATGAGTGGCTGATCGAATTCGATGCCCCACCGCAGGATATGGCCTTTTTTACCGAAATCTTTGATAATGCGCTTAAATCGCTTAACTCGGATTACGAGGCAAAACGATATCATAATATGATACTGGGAGAGCCCATCATCCGTGTGGTTCCTCTGAATACTTTTTATAACTGGCTAAAATCTAAGGGAAAGTTGGGGGGACAGCATAAGGTACCACGACTTTTTAATACCCGAAAATATGTTGATGAAATCCTTCAAATGATTTCATAAATCAGGCTCTTTGTTTATCTTTGAATTAAAATAAGAATTATGCATATCGCCATTGCAGGAAATATCGGATCCGGAAAAACGACGCTCACTGAGCTGATGGCTAAACACTTCAACTGGGAGCCGCATTACGAGAGTGTGGATGACAATCCCTACCTCCACAGTTTCTATGAAGATATGCAACGGTGGTCATTTAATCTGCAGATTTACTTTTTGAATAACAGGTTCAAGCAGATCGTAAACATCCGGAAATCAGGGAAGACGGTGATCCAGGACCGTACCATCTATGAAGATGCTCATATCTTCGCACCTAACCTGCACTCAATGAACCTGATGAGTACACGCGATTTTGAGAACTACCTCTCACTCTTTGAACTTATCGGCTCCCTCATACAACCCCCCGATCTGCTTATTTACCTCCGGGCTACAGTTCCAACACTGGTAAAGCAAATTCAGAAGCGAGGACGCGAATACGAGAGTGCCATTCGCCTTGATTACCTGAAAAACCTCAATGAGCGATATGAAGAATGGGTAACCGGCTACAAGCATGGTAAACTGTTGATTGTTGATGTTGACAATGTCAACTTCCCCGAAAATCCGGAGGACCTGGGGACAGTGATAGAAAGGGTCAATGCCGACCTTCATGGATTATTTTAATCATGCTGATGAAGAGCCTCGGTATCATTCCGGCCCGCTATTATTCCACCCGATTTCCTGGGAAACCACTGGTTAATATTGATGGAAAATCAATGATCCGGCGGGTGTATGAACAGGCAGCCTGCTGTCCGGATCTCTCTGCCGTGGTTGTAGCCACAGATCACGAGGGGATTCTGAAGCATGTCCATGATTTCGGCGGTGAAGCAGTGATGACTGCAACCACCCATAACACCGGTACTGAAAGGAGTGCCGAAGCGATGGAGATTGTTCAGTTCGGGAAAAAAGTGAATTTCGATATAGTTGTCAACATCCAGGGGGACGAACCATTTATCTTTCCTGAACAGATATCTGAAGTGGTACGCTGTTTTTCAAACCCCGGGAACAACATTGCCACACTTGCCAGAAAGATTCTGAACCCGGAGGATATTACAGATCCAAACGTTGTCAAGGTAGTATTCACAGAGGACCATCATGTTCTCTATTTCAGCCGTGCAGCCATCCCATATACAAGGGACAGAAAAGATGAAACAAAGGGAATAGAGGACATCCTTTTTCAACATGTTGGGATCTACGGATTCAGGAGTACTCTGTTGCAAAAGCTGGTCCTGTTGCCTGAGAGCTCTCTCGAGAGAACCGAATCTTTGGAACAGCTAAGATGGCTTCAGAATGGTTTTCAGATTTTTATTCATGAAACGCAGTACATGAGCATTTCCGTTGATACCCCTTCAGATTTATTAAAAATTTTGAATAGAAAGAGCTAAATCATACTATTTATTGGTATCTTAGCAGGTTAAACAGTCATGGCTATGGAAATTAAAAAATACATTGCTGAATTATTATCGGAGCACGACTGTGTGATTATTCCTGGATTGGGAGGGTTTGTTGGGAGCTACCTTCCAGCCCAGATCCATTCTGTATATCATACGTTCCAACCGCCTTCAAAAAAAATCCTTTTTAACATCAACCTCCGTCAGAATGACGGTCTTCTGGCTAACCATATCGCCCAGGCAAAGACAATCAGTTTCAATGAAGCCAATGAGCTGATCCGCAACTTCTCAGAGGAGACGATCAAGGCTCTGAAGACAAGAAAGTATTTAATCCTCCAGAATATTGGGAAGCTTTACATGGGGAAAGAGGGTAACATTCAGTTCGATCAGGACCAACGATCCAATTTGTTGCCCGATTCATTTGGGTTACAACCATTCTTCTCCTCCCCGATAAACCGGGACAGTCATCAGGACAGAATTGAGAAACGGATAAAATCACGCCGTCAGACAAAAGAACTCGTTCAACGAGCCATTCCAAAACCTTTGAAATGGGCCGCAATCCTGGCAGTGCCTGTAGCTGCAGCCATCCTGCTTAGCCTTGCAGGATACGATTCCATCAAGTCAGGTTCCTGGAATTCGGCCGATATCCTCTCTTCCCTTTCTCCTTTCAGCAAAGCGGATGTAAAGGAGGCCCCACAGGAAATACACCCATCTCCGATCATGCACGAAGAAGTTCCGGTCAGCATGGAACCGCCTCTTAACAATGAACCCGAAACCACCCAACC
>CALCGJ010000226.1 GCA_937900965.1 uncultured Bacteroidota bacterium
CATTTCACCCCTCTGTTTTCTCAGGATCTCAACCCCATTAAAAACGAAGCGTTTACCAACGGCGAATACCTTGAATACAGTGTTTATTACGACTCTTACGTAACCGGAAAGGTGACGGCAGGAATGGCTTCCGCCGAGGTGATGTTCGAAACCCAGGAGGTTAACGGTCGGCAAACGTATCACCTGATCGGAACAGGCAAAACAAAAGGAGCTTTCAGCCTTTTTTTCAAAGTCGATGACCGGTTTGAAAGTTTTGTCGACAGGGAGCTTCTGATACCCTGGAAATTTATCAGGCGAACCAAAGAGGGGGGGTATGAGTATGATGACGAAGTTAAGTTCAACCAGTTTACCGGGTCCTATTCCAGCACGCGGAAGAACAAAACGATGCCGAAAGGGACCCAGGACCTGATCTCTTCCCTCTATGTGTCTCGCACCTATGATATGTCAAACGCGCAACCAGGTGATGATTTCCCGATTACCTTTCTGCTCGACGACTCTATTTATATGTCGGTTATCCGGTTTATCGGCATGGAAGAGGTATTGTTAGAGCTGGGTACTTTCCGTTGTATGCGGTTTCAGCCATTGGTAGTAACCGGAAATGTATTCTCCCAACCCTATCCGATGGACATCTGGATTACCGATGATAAGAACCGAATACCAATTCTGATTAAATCTGCCGTGATTGTCGGATCGGTGAAACTTGAATTGACTGAATACAGAGGATTGGCCAATCCGCTCACATCCATGATTGCCCCACCGGAAAAAGGCCGGTCGAAAAAGAAAAAATTATGAGAAAATTCATTCTGTTAACAGCATTCGGTTGGCAATTGGCATTTTATTGTTGGGGGGTACCTCTCACCACGGCACCACGGCACCACGGCACCACGGCACTATTCACCATTGCCACGTCGCTACGCTCCTCGCAACAAGGCTCACCAGTTAGCTATGACTCCCTCTGGCATCAGGTTGACTCATTATCCCATTCCGGTTTGCCCAGGTCGGCCCTGATTATTGTTGATAAACTGTATATCCGGGCGATGAATGAGGCGAATGATCCGCAACTGGTTAAATCGATAATCTACCGAATCAGTTTGAATTCAACATTCCGGGAGAATTTTCAAGTTGAGGCAATCTCCGAATTAAAGAAAGAGATCGAAACCTCCCGGGAACCGGTTACCCAGATCCTCAACTCCATCCTGGGAGAGTTATACTACAATTATTATCAGCGTAATCAATATCGTTTCAGTGAACGGTCGGCCATGATCGGTTACCTTTCGGATAATCCTGAAACATGGGATGCAAAGAGACTGCTCTATGAAGTTATCCTGAGCTACCGGCAATCGCTGTCGAACGAAACCGAACTTCAGGAGATCCCTCTGGAGCAATACCGGGCAATCCTGGAATACCCGGTTCTGAATTCCGGTAAAAAAGATACAACATCATCCGTACATTCCACACTTTTTGATTTCCTGGCTCAGCGGGCGCTTCAGTTTTTCACACAAACAGGACTCCCTGTTATCCAATCTTCAACTACATTCACCCTCGATAACGCCGCCTTTTTTGCCCAATCACCAAAATTTATCAGGTATCCTTTAAAACCGAAAGGCATTCATGCACGTCAGGGCGACGGCACCTTTATCCCGCCCGGCAATGATACCCTCTCTCTCACCTGGTATACAATCAGTATATATCAGGCGTTAGCCCAGTTCCATCTCAACAATAAGAATCCGGAAGCACTGATTGACTGGGAGCTTCAGAGGTTCTCTTATGTTTTGAAAGAGAGCACCCTGCCAGGAAGAGACAGTCTGTACCTCGAGGCTCTCAGAGAGTTTGAACAGGCTTACAACTTCTCTCCTGCCTCAGCCGAAATATCATTTGCTCTTGCTTCTGCACTCATGAATGAGGGCGAGAAGTATGATCCGTTGAGTTCCGGGGCCCACCGATGGGAGCTGAAGTCTGTACTGCAGGTTTGTAAGGGCGCTGTCGAAAAGTTTCCCGGATCAATGGGGGGTAAGAATTGCAGCTCCCTGATCAAACAGATTCTGGCTCCATCTTTACAGATCACCTCCGAATATGCCATCATCCCTGATCAACCTGCTTTAGCCTCCCTCTCGTTTAAACATATCCCTGCTCTCTTTTTCCGGATGATAAAATCTGATCCTGAGCAGTATAGGGCAGCCATCTCCGGCCTGAAAAATGATGATATTTTCAACTACCTCAACTCCCTGACGCCCGTTAGTCGCTGGCAGATTACTATTCCTGTTAGCGGGGATTACCAGGAACACCGGACCGAATTCAGTATTCCTCCTACAGCACCGGGTTTTTATCTGCTTTTTGCATCCTCCGACTCCCTCTTTCTGAATCCGTCAATGCCCTTTACCCATCAGGCCATCTGGTCGTCCGGCATCAGCTATATTACACAGCGGAACGAAGAGGGTGGCATTGATATCTACCTCCTTGACCGGCGAAGTGGATATCCCTTAAAAGATCTGTTTGTTGAAGCTTTTTCCAAATCCTATGATAACCGAACCCGACAGTATGTGACCTCTAAAACTGGCGAATACCATTCCAACGAATCGGGCTTTTTTTCTATACCGGCTCCCCCGGCCAAAGGTTCGCATTCCAACCTGATCCTGCACATCCGCAATGGAGAAGACCTGCTGATTACAAAGTCTCTGTATGTCTATCCCATATCAGACCGTCAGGTAAGACCGGTCGAGCAAACCCGTTTTTTTACCGACCGTGCCATCTTTCGTCCCGGTCAACCTATCTATTTCAAAGGGATCATTCTTGAGCGTAACGGCGATTCCACATCCCTGAAAACCGGTAAAAAAACCCTCGTCAGCTTCACGGATGTGAATGGACAAAAAATATCAGATCTAGCATTCGTTACTGATGAATACGGTGCCTTCAACGGCTCGTTTACCGCTCCGTCCGGAGTTCTTCTGGGTGAGATGCGGATATTCAATGAATCCGGATCAATAACCATTTCTGTTGAAGAGTATAAACGCCCTACGTTTGAAGTGATTTTCGATCCTGTTGAAGGAAGTTATATGCTTGGAAAAGATGTATCTGTAACCGGAAAAGCTGTCGGCTATGCAGGTAATGCCATCGATGCCGGATCGGTCAGTTACCGTGTTGTGAGAACAGCCTCTTATCCCTATCGCGGTGGCTGGTGGCGCATCCCATTTCCTGAATCTCCGGAGGTTGAGATCACAAATGGAACCACCCTTACAGGGGATGATGGTTTATTTACCATTACCTTTGATGCCCTCCCCGACAAATCGATACCCCCTTCTAGTCAGCCAGTGTTTAGTTTCCGGATTTTTACCAATGTTACAGATATTAACGGTGAGACCCGGTCAGCACAGGAGACACTTTCGGTTGGCTACACATCCCTCCTTATTAATATCACCGTACCCGATAAAGTGAATTTGCAAAAGGATGGGATTTTCTCTCTCTCCACAACCAACCTTAACGGCAAGGATACCCCTGCAGAAGTTCAGGTCACCTTGCAGAAGTTGTCAGGTCCCGGTCGTGCATTCAAATCACGCCTCTGGAGTCAACCCGATACGATGCTTCTGTCAAGGGAGAACTTCTACACCCGGTTCCTCCACGACATCTATGCCGACGATGATAATCCGGAAACCTGGAAAAATGAAAAGACCCTTTTCAATATCTTCATAAATACTGTAAGCGATACCATACTTAATTTGACCGATACCAGATACCAGATACCAGATCCGGCATCCGGCATCCGGCATCCGGCATCCGTTATTCTGGATCCAGGATCGTACAAGTTAACCCTCACAGCCACAGATCCCTTCGGACAGAAAGTGGAAAAGACTCTGTTTTTCACAGCCTTTGATCCCGGTAGTAAAAGAGTCCCTGTTCCGGCATTCAACTGGTTTGTTCCCTTAAAAAGTTCCGGTGAGCCGGGCGAAATAGCCTCGTTTCTGATAGGAACCAGTGAAAAAGAGATCCGGGTTATCCGCGAAATCAGGGTGAAGGGCCAGCTCTACTCAAGGGAGTGGTTTACACTCAAGAACCAGCAGAAGCTGGTCGAGATTCCGATCCTTGAAGAGTTCCGCGGTAATTTTTCGGTCAATTTCCTCTTTGTGAGAGAGAATCGTGTGTTCCAGAACAGCCAGGTTGTATTGGTCCCCTATACAGATAAAAAACTGAATATCAATATATTAACTTTCCGAAACAAGTTGATACCAGGTCAGCATGAGGATTGGAAAATTCGTATCACCGATGCCGGCAATAAAGGAATCAACGCTTCATTTCTGACTACTATGTATGACCGTTCCCTGGACCTTTTCAGGGCCAATTCATGGTCATTCGATCTATTTAAACATTACTACTTCAATAATCCCTGGGATGTAAATGATGACTTCCGGAGCACCGGTGGATCCTGGCACTCCTCCTTGTGGAATACAGTCAACTTCCAGTACCGGGATTATGATCAACTGAACTGGTTTGGTATGCAGCCAATGGGTTTTGGATATTTCATGGGAGGTGGAAGAAAAGGGGGAAGAGAGCTCCTGATGAATAAAGATTCGTTCGCAATGGAAGCTGAACCCGCAGTGGCGGGAATGCAGGAACCACCTCCACCTCCAATGGATGGCATTAACAATGTGCAGAATAAATTGTTAGCCCCGGACCTGACGTCTGAGAATAAGGAATTTCCCCTGGTACCTGTTCGTAAGGATTTCAGGGAGACCGCCTTTTTCTATCCATCTCTCGTCTCCGACAGTAGTGGCAACCTTGCATTGAAGTTCACAGTCCCTGAAGCTCTTACCTCCTGGAAACTTCTTGGGCTTGCATATACCCGAAATCTGGATTACGGACTGATTGAGAAAGAGCTTATTACCCAAAAGGAGCTGATGGTGTTTCCCAATGCTCCGAGGTTCTTAAGACAGGGAGATACAGTTCTGTTCACTGCCCGGATCGTGAACCTTAGCGATCACGAGATCTCCGGAGAGGCGATGCTGGATCTGGCGGAAGCAATTACGATGCAACCTTTAAACTCAATGATTCTGGATCCTGGATCCTGGATCCTGGATGCCGGATACCGGATACCAAATCCCAAATCCCAAGCTCCAAATCCCAAATCTTTTTCTGTTCCGGCTGGTCAAAGTACGGCTGTCTCATGGATCCTAGCAATTCCACATTCCAGATTCCTTAGCCTGCTTCAATATACTGTCACAGCGCAGGCTGGCCAGTTCAGCGATGGGGAGATGAACACCATTCCGGTGCTGACCAACAGGATGCTGGTTACCGAATCGTTGCCGCTGCCGGTAAGTGGAAAAGGGAGTTTTGACTTCAAATTTGATAAACTGCTTAAGTCTAAAGGGCTAAAATCGTTAAACAGCTACCGGTTGACCCTTGAATTCGCATCAAACCCGGTATGGTATGCCATCCAGGCGTTACCGGCGCTGGATGAGAAAAGCTACTCCAACACGGATCAGATCTTTGGTGCATTTTATGCCAATGCTCTTGCCTCCCATATCGCAGAGTCTAATCCCCGCATACAGAAGGTCTTTGAAAGTTGGAAATCCCTGACACCGGATGCCCTGTTATCTAACCTGGAGAAAAACGAGGAGTTGAAATCTGCTATCCTGCTAGAGACACCATGGGTGCTTGACGCCAAAAGTGAAACAGAAAACCGGAGGAAGCTGGGGCTCTATTTTGATATGAACAACCTTCAGCAAAATTTCCGGGAGAACCTCAAGTTGTTACAACAGATGCAATATCCTTCCGGAGGCTGGCCCTGGTTCGAAGGAATGCGTGAAAACCGTATTGTCTCCCTCAGCGTTCTTACCGGATTAGGGCGCATGGAGCACCTTGGGGTTCAGTATGCAAAGCAAACGGAACAAGTTAAGGAGATGGTTCGAAAAGCGACCTCATATCTTGATAAAGAGATGGTTAACGATTATAAAAAACTTCAGAAATTCTATCCAGGCAAGTTAAATGAAAACCATATCAGCCCTGTTCAGGTGAAGTATCTTTATGCGAGGAGTTTCTATCGCCAGATCCAGGATCCTGGATCCTGGATCCTGGATACCAAATCTACACCAACCTCTCAACAAGAAGGAGGTGGAATGTCGGATATCGAGAAGGCGCTGGAGTATTATACCTCCCAGGCAAAAAAGTTCTGGTTGAAGCAGGATATTTTCTCTCAGGGGCTGATCGCTCTGGCTTTACATCGTATGGGAGATCAGATAACACCCGGAAAGATCATGAAGTCTTTATCAGAAAGGGCATTGCACTCCCCGGAGCTTGGTATGTACTGGGCAACCGGAGGTGGTTATGAGTGGTACCAGGCACCTGTTGAGACGCAGGCGTTGATGATCGAGGCTTACGACGAAGTTGCCGTGGATCAGAAATCGGTCGAAGGGATCAAAACCTGGTTACTTAAACAAAAGCAGACCCAAATGTGGCGAACCAAACAGGCGACAGTTGATGCGTGTTACGCTCTGCTACTACGTGGGGCAGATCTGCTGGCTGATGATCCTCAGATTCAGATCAAGCTGGGAAGTATCGAGATTGATCCGGCAGATAATCAGGATCTCCGGCAGGAGGCAGGTACCGGATATTTCAGGATGTCCTGGACAGGTGATGCCATCCAGCCCGATATGGGGAATATACGGATTACCAAATCCACTGATGGTATTGCCTGGGGTGGACTTTACTGGCAATATTTCGAAGACCTGGATAAAATTACAAAACACGAAACGCCGTTGACGGTAGAGAAGGAAATTTTCCTGGAACAAAATACGGAGGCCGGCCCGGTGTTCTTGCCAATATCGAGAGACGAAGGACGAGGGACGAGGGACGAAGATATAGACTCTGCAAAAACTAATTTTCACCATTTGGAGATCGGGGATAAACTCAAAGTCCGCCTTATCGTTACTGTGGATCGCAACATGGAATTCGTTCATTTGAAAGATCTCAGGGCTGCCGGTTTGGAACCCTCTGCTCAATCTGACTCACAAACTCACAAACTCACAAACTCACCACTCTCCGGCTATCGATATCAGGATGGCCTGGGATATTATCAGTCAACTACGGATCTGGCGACCAATTTCTTCTTCGACTATCTGCCAAAAGGGACGTGGGTGTTTGAGTATCCGCTGATAGTGAACAATGCCGGCGATTTTTCAACAGGAATTGCCACAATCCAATGTATGTATGCTCCGGAGTTCTCGGCGCATTCGGAGGGAAGCAGGTTGGAAGTAGGGAGGTAGGTAGGGAGGTAGGGA
>CALCGJ010000227.1 GCA_937900965.1 uncultured Bacteroidota bacterium
AGGGAAGTAGGGAGGTAGGGAGGTAGGGAAGTAGGGAGGTAGGGAGGTAGGGAGGGAGGTATGAGGGTGTGAGGGTAAGATCCAGGATCCAGGATCTAGCATCCAGGATCTAGCTTGTTACTCTTCCCGAAGTGTAATGACAAGTTCCTTTTTAAACAAGCGTTGTATCGGGATAAAGATCCACAATGCTCCGCTGATCCATAGTGTGACCAGCACTACCAGGAGAAATCCACCGGGAAGCTGGTAGGCCGGTGAGATCAGGGAGGGTAGAATGCCCGCCACTGCACCAATAATTCCGAGAAGCATTCCGGTCATGAGGATCAGCATGTATTCAATCATCAACATGCGTCGGATGAAATTTTTTCGGAATCCAATTGCTACAAACAGAGCTAATTCTCCTGATCGTTCAAGGTTATTCCTCCACAGGATGATCCCAAATCCAACAGTACCTATCAATACACCCAGTGCCCCAAGTAGCATAAAAACAGAAAGGTAGGTGTTCTCAACAGAGTTGAACTCAGCCAGGCGTTCCGATGCAGCAATGGTTATCATGCCATAGTCAGCGAAAAGCTCTTCGAGCCGGGTGGCAATCTCTTTTCGGGTGGGAAAGGGTCCGTCGACCAACATAATCCTGGTGCCGCTGATTGAAGGAAACCGCTCTTTCAACAATTTGTCAGAAACCAGGATATGTCCCTGGAAGATAGAGTTATCTAATCCTCCCATCAGTCTTACCCTGAGCTCTTTACCAGCTTCGTCAGTGTATAATAGCGTGTCTCCGACCTTTTTTCTCAAACCCCATGTGATCACATTCTGATCAGCGAATGCCGGGATCACATCAGGAGAAAGTTCCTTGCTTAGTGTTAGCCATGGATGTTCAGGATTAACTTCGTGCAGAGCATTGACAAGCCTGAAGGCTCCCAATGTATCGAATTCAATTTCCGGAACTCCGAGCATCATGGGTTGTGGGACCTGGTTCAGGTTCAGACAGCTTGCATCGTTTCCATCGAGACGGTGGAGTTGAATGAAACGGATATTCCTGAGCAGCGGTTCATCATCAAGGGTAAAATAGGCTTTGCCGGAGGGAGTGTTGAGATCGTAAAACAGTGGCATTGTCGTTTCTGTCCATAAAAGAAACCCACCTGTTCCCGATTGCCTTTCCTGCTCCGTCCCAAAAAAGGTTTTTCGGTTGGCCCCGGTAATGACTATTGTGAAAGTCCCTAAAGCCAGAAGAGAAATAGCAGCCATGCTCCTCGCCCGTTTCATGGATCCAAGTCTCAATACAGTTGTTAACAAGCCCGCTCCTACAATTGGGGGCTTTCCTGATCGCCAGACCAGTAAGGCATTTACAAGAGAGATTCCTCCTGCCAGCATCAGGCCACCTGCTACGAGGAACAAACCTGCATCAGGAGCAGAAACTCCTGTCAGCAACACTATCAGCAATATAATGGAAATGATCACCAGCAGAATTCCAACTCCAATCCAAATCCCTCTTCTCCTGCGTAATCTTTTTGTTTGCAAAATAATTATCCCTTTGATCTGACCGGATATAGTTTGTCGCAACTGACCTCTCAGGGCAAGAAACAGAACTCCTGCTGCCAGGAGAAACCCTGCAACTGCACCAATAGCGATGGAGGTGAAATTTACATCCATCGTTATCATTGAGGTTCTGACGGCATCTTGCCAGAAAGAATTTAATCCTATGATAATAAGCTTGTTATATAGAATACCTCCAATAGAGCCAAGAATCACTCCTGGAAGTGCTACCATAAGAGCTTCTGAAAAGAGAATCCGTGTAATTAACTGTTTCCTGAATCCAAGTCCCAGCAACACCCCCACTTCCGATATCCTGCTCCGGGCGTATAGCGAAAAGAGCATTGCGGTAAGGAGGAGGGCAGAGGCAATCAGGAAAAAACTGAGACTCAGGAAGAGCCCCCCGAAATCTGTTGAATTTACAGCTGCATATTTTCCCTGCTCCCAAACAGGCTGAAATTTCATCCGGTACCAGGATGGATTCAGGCCGGCCATGATAGCTGAATCAAGCGATGCCGAATTTGCAGCTGTCTGAAAGCGAAATGAAGTAACTGTTCCGAATGGATTGTTCCAGAGTCGTTTACCTTCTTCCAGCGAAATAAATGCTTTAGGTGTACCTTTGTACCTGTTCCAATATGCTTCATCCTTATCACGAATACGATCCAGGTCCACAGGCGCTCCAGTTTCCCATTCACTGCAATTACCTGCATCGCTCATACCCGGGAAGTCGGGCATCATCATATCACCATAAGGAACCGAGTGCATGGGAATGATGGCTGTAACCCTGTACCCTGCCTGCTGTACATCCAACCTCCGAAGCGGGCCCATCACAAAGTAAATCAGATAGAGTGAGTCCCCGGGAATGATCCCAAGATCATCAGCTAACCAGTCGGTGACGACAATCTCTCCAGGTAGAATATCTACCGGTAAAATTCCATCATCTACGGCTGCCACAAATGAATAGGGTGTTTCTTTCCCATTGGATGCCAGGGTGGTAGCAAGGTAAGTCAACGTTTGCCGGGCATCGGGAAGGGTTGCATTGATCGCATCAACGGTTTGGTCGTCAAAGAAAATACGGTCGGTGGTCAACTGGAGTAACCCGGTGTCATCAAGCGGTATTAACCGGATTCCGGCATCCGCCATCTGCCAGATCAGAGAGAAAGCCTTATCAAGTTGCGCTGCACTAAGTTCATCATTACCGGTTCCGCGACCAAGTAACATATTTGCTGATCCGGGGAGCCCAACCCGCGAGGAGAGTTGATCCAGGAAGACAAATGCATTGAAGGGGGCTCGCTGGTTGCTCTTCAGACTGAATCTACCCATCCCCACCTCGCTGGCGATAGCTATGACTGTCAGCCTTAACGCCGTCTGTGGAGCCTCGTTAGTAACGAAAGGGGCATTTTGCGGGGCCTTTTCCATCCTGGGAAGCCTGATCAGTAAGGCATCTCCTATAGTAAGGCCAAGCCTTGCTGCCAGGTTTTCACTGATGATAACTTCGTCGCGGCCCGGCATCACTGGTGAGCTACTCCAAAGAGAAGAAAACCTGCTATTGGCACCGACAACCTGAATATCTTGTAACCGACTGCCAGTCGAAGGATTGATTCCAATACCGTTCAACTGTAATACAGGAACTATGGGCAGGTCCAGATCCCTTGTGAGATCACTTGCCAAAGCTGATCTGAAAAAGTGATCGGCCGGTTGCATGGCCCAGCGTGTTTTACCCAGTCGCAGTTCAGATAATCTTCCAAGAGATCCCCTGACCGAATCCCCTACCAGAAGTGCTCCTGTAAGCACAGCAGTACTGACCATCACACCGATCAGGATAGCCAGGTAACGCCATCGGTAATAACGTATGCTCATGAAGATCAGCCTGTTTATCTTCATTCCTTTTCAATCTTTTCAAGTCTTCCCAGATGGAGACGATAGATTACCTTCATCCGCCGGGCCAGCTCCATTGAGTGGGTGGCCACAACCATGCCCATCTTCTCTTCACTGTTTAACTCAGTCAGCAGCGTTCCGAGAGCAGTTGCATTTTCTTCGTCGAGAGATCCGGTTGGTTCATCCGCCAGAAGCAATCCCGGATTGTTGATCAGCGCTCTGACAACAGCTGCACGCTGGCATTCACCAACAGATAGCTGTCCCGGAAGGTGTTTTATCCTGTTGCTGAGACCCACCCGCTCAATTAACCTATATGCCCGTTGCTCCGCAGCTTTTACCAAAGATCTGTTCTTCTCGGGAAGAACCGGAAGGAGGATGTTCTCCAGCAATGAGAGCTGTGGAAGCAAGTAGTGAAGCTGGAATACAAATCCGATAAATTGGTTTCGAATTCCTGCAAGTTTGTTGTCATCAAGCGATTCTATCCCTTCATCGTTAAGAAGCACACGGCCGGATGAGGGCCGGTCAAGTGTACCAAGGATATTCAGCAATGTACTTTTTCCCGACCCGGAAGGGCCGACAATAGCTATTGAATCTCCCCTGTTAATAGTGAATGAGATCTCATTCAATACTTGATGATCATAGTGTTTGGATACCTGTTGAAGTTCTGCCAGCATATTTTTATCATTTATTTTCTATGATCCTCTAAAATCAGTTGATATATATCTACCATCTTCCCGGTAAGGCTTCTGCAGTCAAACTTGCTGGAGACAGTTTCGATTCCTTTGATGCTCATCTCAATAAGCTGCGTATTCGAATCCAATACTTCCGCCAGTTTTATAGCAAGTGCAGATGAGGTATTCGGCTGGTACACCACCCCGCCTCCGGTAGCTTCGATAATTTCGGGGAATGCTCCTATTGCAGGTTGGACAAGTGGGACTCCGGAGGCAAGTGCCTCCAGCTGATAAAGTCCGAAGGCCTCCCCTTTCAGGACAGGTACAGAAAGCAGGGAAATCTTCCGGAAAAATTCCCTTAAACTATCAGGGTGATACTCGTCCTGGATCTCCACCAGATCCTCCAGTTTCGCCCGCTTCAGTTTCTGAACCTGCCTTCGGATAAATACTTTGTCGTCTCCGGTCATTCCTCCTGTAGCATATAACCGAAGCGGTGCAAACCGTTCGTTCCGTTTCAGCTCAATAAACGCATCTATGAGCAGACCGAATCCATTCTCCTCGTTCATCCGGGAAAGAAATCCAATCGCAGGTGGATCAGTAGCCGGTGGTGAGGGTTCATAAGAAGCGGGATTCAGCCCGATATGAACCACATGGATTTTCTCATCCGGTATCTTCATCCGTTGCTGCATCACTCCCGCATAAAAATGACTGACAGCCACGAACGCATCAACATCCTTCCCTCTCTCAGCCATCAAATTCCAGATTCTCTCCCTGTAAGATTCATGCATAGCATCCACCCAAACATCCTCATCCTGAAGTGAGCAGATTACAGGAACCTTTATCTCCTCCCTGATCTGCCTGGCTAATCCCAGAAGAAGTGCATTCGACAGGTGTACAATATCCGGTTGTTCTTTCCTGAGAAAGTCAACCAGCTCTTCGAGTTCTTTTCGTTGATTCCCTTCACTTCCCAGCAACATCGATTCTGTCATCTCCTCCAGCCCTTCTGCCCGCGTTGAACCAGCCTTGTGTGCTGCAATGCGGAGAATAGGTCCAGAGTTCAGGAGCCGCTCTACAAATCGCGGCATATTTCTAAGCCAGGGGTAGTTCTGTTTCAGGTAGAGATTCACTGCACCGTAAAATACTGGAATTCCGTCGGTTTGGGTCTCGCTGTTCAGGGTCAGCGGCAGGTACATGGGAATTGTAAGTGCATCGTGACCCTGCCTGCGCAGCGACTGAACCAGTGCGCTGTCTCTCAGACAATTGCCACAATAAAATGTACCTCCAAAACCCGGAACTATTTGTATTATTTTCATACTATCACCTCCTTCGCCTGCTTCATTTTTTATTACTGTTCATTTGTTCTTTTATTTCTCCGGTCCAAAAGCGTAGAGGGTACCGTCGTGAGCGCCCACAAGAATCATTTCGGAGGTTACCGCCGGTGTGGCGGTGATTTGACTTCCTATTTCATAGACCCAAATCTCTTTTCCGCTTTCAATCTCCAACAGGTGAAGTCTGCCGTCAGAAGAGGCTATAACTACCACCTCTCCGGCAATGACCGGGGAGGCATCCACCTTACCCAGGGCTTTGTACTTCCAAAGCAATTCTCCCGTATTAGCCTGATAACAATAGAGATAACGATTCTGAGATCCGATCAGAACATGATCTCCCTTGATTGCCGGTGATGAGAGGAATGGACCTCCGCCTCCGGTTTTCCATAATATCTTTTTCTGCTTCAGATCTGCGCAATAGAACTCCCCGTCATAATTACCAAACCATGCTCTATCTCCAAAAATAGCTGCAGATGAAGCCATGTAAGTCCCCAGGTCGATCGTGTCATTTGCCTTGCCGGTAATTGTATTTACCAGGTGAAGGTAACCGTCACATCCACCGAAAACAGCAATATTATCACTGATCGCTGCAGCTCCGTTAATGAAGTTATTGGACTCGTATCTCCATAAAGGTTTTCCTGTTACAGCATCCAATGCATGCAGATTGTAGTCGTAGCTGCCAACGAGAATCTCTTTCCGTTTGTTGTCACCCGACCACACCCAATTGGCTGAGCCTGAGATCTGGCCATCTGTTGTGTACTTCCATTGCAGGGTGCCCGATTCGGAATCCAGAGCAAAGAGAATCCCTTCCAGTGAACCTGCATAGAGAGTATGATCCAGGTATAACGGAGCCGCTTCAATGGATGTTCCTGCATCGTATTTCCACTTGAGTTTCCCGTTAAAGGAGAGGGCATAGATATACCCGTCGTCTGACCCAAAGCAGATCAGGTTATCACAGATTATCGGGGAGGATTTGATTGCGTCACCGGCGTTGAAAGACCAGAGAAGCTTCAATGGAGGTTGAATAAAAGCATGAGAGTTGCCGGTTAACCGGGGGTCACCACGGAACGATGGCCAGCAGTCGGGGTTGTTGGACTGACCGGTTACAGTTTGGGATACAGCCAGTGTCAGAAGGAGCCCAAATAAAAATACGTTTCCCTTAAAAAACCGAAGACGCAAAGAGCACCAGTCAAGAAAATGTCTCTCTGTATACCAAATATTCATTTCTATTTCGCTCATCTTAAACACAATACAATCATTAACCTTACCTTTTACATCCCCAACTCACAATTGCCGCGTCACTACCTGCTTCACTGCGTTCGCAGTTTCAACTCCTCGCAATGACATTACTCACAAACTCGCCAGCTCACAAACTCACTAGTTCACCATCTCACCATTTCACTCCCTCCCTACCTCCCTACTTCCCTACCTAACTACCTATTCGCCAGCGCTCCCGTCGGGCATCCCTCTACACACGCTTGTGCTGTTTTAATCAGTCCATCCTGCATCGATTTGCTGAAAGGCACACCTATTCTAACATCAAATCCCCTTCCAACGAATGCCAATCCCAAAGATTCTCCCTCTTTTTGTGTGATCTCAACGCATAATCCGCAGCGAATACATTTTTCGGGTTCGTAGACAACAATCTCGTGCTGCAGATTCCTGGTCAGTTGATTTCGTTCTGAAGCGGCAAACCTTCTTCGGTTTGCTCCATACTCATCTGAATAGATCCGCAACTTGCAACTTACCGGTTTCCGGCAGTCGCAATGCATGCATCGCTGAGCTTCACGGATGGCCTCTTCGCGGGTAAATCCAGTCAGATATCCCTTTTCCGCATCGGTTCTGTTAACTGGTGAAGCCTCCTGCATATACTCACGTTTTTCTGCTTCATTCAACTGGCCAAAAGCTGAATTAAACATAGGTTTTCGTCGCAGGTAGGTGTTCCCGTTTATAAAGGAATCGGCCTCCAGGGCCGCTTTTTTTCCCTGCGCAACAGATCTTACTGAGAGTAATTGTTCAGAAATAATACTGCCACATCCAAAAACACCAGGAATGCCGGAATTAAAACTCTTCTTATGGATGACCGATCCGGTTTCCAGCATCGGAAGCCCAAATCCATCTAGAGGATTCTCATCCCTGAATCCCGTTGCCAGGATCACGGCATCAAAACCTGGCAGGATCTCCTTCTCCCAGATCTCACTGGTAACCATATAGTTCAATTTGAACTCACCGCCAAGAGCCATAATAATTTCAATATCTGCGTTTAGCATCTCTTTGGGAAGAAGATCGTCGGGAACGCTGTAGCGTAATGCACCGCCGGCCTCTTTCTGTTTGTCAAAAATAATGCAGGCATGTCCCTTTCGGAGAGTGTAAAAAGCAGCTGCAAGTCCGGCAGGACCGGTACCGATCACTGCTACCCTTTTTCCGCTCTTTTGAGGAGGCAT
>CALCGJ010000228.1 GCA_937900965.1 uncultured Bacteroidota bacterium
GTGAGGATGCATAAAACAGTGAGTAACCGAGTTCGTTTTTGTTCAGATGGTCCTTCGGGAAGCAGAGGCAGTTCGTCCATGAGTTGCTGGTTCGCTTACGAAAAGTTGGATTTATCTCCGGAATACTCTGATTTTCCAAAACCCAGGATAGCAATAAAGATCACTCTTAAGAAGAAAAGACCGACTGTAAAGCCTTCACTCTTGCCAAAGTTTCGGGATAGACCATTCAGGATGATGATGTAGATTACCAGGTTTACAATGGGGACAAGCATCAGGAGAATAAACCACCAGGGCTTTCCGGCTATCTTTATCACCATCAGGTAGTTATAAATTGGAATAATAGCGGCCCAGCCTGGTTCGCCGGCCTTTTCCAGCACAAACCACAACGCAATAATCTCGAGGATCACAATAGAGAAAGCGATAAACAGTATTGGTATCAGAATCGCCAATCCCAATGCCATAAGAGTAGTTTCTTCCATGATAATAAAAAGTTAGAGTTGTTCAAAGATAAAAATAATTGCCATCATTGCACATCATTGCGCATCATTGCCATCATTGCCATCATTGCCATCACACCCTCATCATCCTGTACAGCCGCAATTCATTGCGGCTCAATAATGTGCTATCCCAGTCTTCCCACAATTGCTTCTACCTCTTCCAGGATTTCGCACGACTTCACCAGTTCTTTCATCTTATTGTGGTCGGGGTATAACGGGCGGTCGATTTCGAGGAACTCCACATGACGCCTGACAACCTCTTTGGCCTTCCGGGTTCCGGCTCCGAAATTATATTCCCTGAAATCCAGGGCCTGTGCAGCAGCCATGAGCTCAATCCCCAGAATCCCGTATGCATTGTCCAGGATCTGGAAGTTCTTCAAAGCTGTGTTCATTCCCATTGAGACAAAATCCTCCTGGTCGGCAGCGGCCGGAATCGACTGGATACAGGCTGGTGCCGAGAGGATCCGTTGCTCTACGATCTGCATATCGGCAGTATACTGGCTCAACATCATACCGCTGAACATTCCGGCTCCTTTTGTAAGGAATGCAGGCAGCCCGACACTGAGAGCAGGGTTATTCAGCCTGTTCATCCTCCGTTCCGACATGACACTCACCATGGTAACCACCATTCCTGCCATATCCATAGGAACAGATACAGGTGACCCCTGGAAATTGGCTCCCGAAAGCTGCATATCCTCCTCGGGAAAGAAAACAGGATTGTCTCCCACCCCATTCAGCTCGATCTCCACCTGGGAGCGTGCATATGCCAGGGCATCGTGTGCAGCTCCGATAACCTGCGGTGTAGAGCGCATGGAGTAGGCATCCTGGACTTTGCACTTGATTGTTCCTTCATAGAGATCTCCACCTTTCACACACTTCACAATGGCTGCTGCGCTCCGGATAGCTCCTTTGAAACCGCGCACCTCATGCAGTTTCGGATTGTAGGGCTTCATATTAGCCTTCATGGCTTCAAGCGACATTGAAGCGGCAATCTCCGCTTGCTTCAACCATCTGTTTGTGTCGTATACAAAAATCGCACTCATGGCTGTCAGCACGTTGGATCCATTGATGGTGGCCAGTCCGTCGCGGGCCTTCAGCCCGGGGACAGGAATTTCTGCACGGTCGAGCGCCTCTTTGCCAATGAGTAGCTCTCCATTATAATAAGCATGTCCTTCGCCCATCATAAGCAAGGCAATCTGAGACATTGGTGCCAGGTCGCCGCAGGCTCCAACAGAACCTTTCTGGCAGACAAAGGGAGTTACTCCTTTGTTAAGCATATCAACCAGTGTTTGGGTAATCTCCAGGCGTGAGCCCGAATTTCCATGTGCATGCACATTGATTCGCCCCAGCATTGCTCCGCGAACCCACTCCAGGGGCATTGCTTCGCCAATTCCGGCGGCATGATTGTATATCAGATACTTCTGAAAATCTTTTACCTGGTCGTCGGTAAGCACCACTTCAGAAAACTCACCAATACCGGTATTCACACCGTACATGATTTCTCCGGCGAGGATCTTTCGTTCGAGCATCTCACGGCATTTGTGGATTCGTTTAACGGCATCAGGGTGTAATTCTACTTTCTGGTTATGGCGGGCTACATTTACCACATCTTCGATGGTGAGGCCGGAGCCTTTTATAATAAACGTCATGTTTTCTGGTATTTAGATATTGGTTATTAAAAAGTTGGCAGTTGGCAGTTGGCAGTAGGCAGGAAGTAAAAAAAACTTCGTACTTCGTACTTCGTACTTCGTACTTGCGTTCTAACTTCGTACTTCTGACTTCTAACTTGGATACTACTCTGCGCCTATCACCATCGAGCGGGCATTCATGATGGATGTGAGAAAATTCCTTTTCATATGATATATTCCATTAACCTGTTGGTGGGAACAGATTGCTGTTCTCCTGTTTTCATATTCCTGAGGGTAATCATTCCTGAATCTATCTCCTCCTTACCTGCCAGGGCCACAAAAGGAATCTCCTTACGATTGGCATAATCTAGCTGCTTTTTCAGTTTGACAGCTTCAGGATAGATCTCTGCCGGGATGCCCTCTGTTCTTACCTTTTGAAGCAATTGCATTGCAAATCGCTCCTCTTCTTCCCCAAAATTCACAAACAGCAAACGGGTTGTCGACTGAATGGCATCCGGGAAGAGATCCTGGCTTAGCAGGACATCATAGATCCGGTCGGCACCAAAAGAGATCCCTACACCAGAGAGTCCGGGTAACCCGAAGATACCTGTCAGGTTATCGTACCTCCCTCCTCCGCATAAGCTGCCGATGGCTTCATCCCTGGCCATCACCTCGATGATGGTTCCGGTGTAGTAGTTAAGCCCCCGGGCAAGCCTGAGGTCAAACTCAAATTTGTTCTTTACACCAAGACTTTTCAGGTATTTCAGAACATAACACAGCTCCCCGATGCCTTGTTTTCCCGTGTCAGACTCTGCAAAGAGCTGTTCCAGGAACCCCTTTTTATCTTTGATCCTCCCTTCGAGGGTAAGGACCGGTTGCAGCATAGAGATCGATTCGGCTGAAAGTCCACGCTGTGTCAACTCTTCATTGACCTTCTCCAGACCGATCTTGTCGAGTTTGTCAATCGCTGTAGTTATATCTGTCAGTTTGCCGGGATCTCCGATTGCTTCAGCAATACCGGAAAGGATCTTACGGTTGTTTACCCGGATCACAACCGGCAGGTTCAGGCGGGTAAAGATCTCATCGATGATTTGGATCTGTTCCACTTCATAAAGAAGAGAATCACTCCCGATCACATCTACATCACATTGAAAAAATTCACGGTACCGCCCTTTTTGCGGCCGGTCAGCACGCCATACAGGCTGGATCTGGTATCTCTTGAAGGGAAAGGTTAGTTCATGTTGATGCTGTACAACAAAGCGGGCCAATGGTACTGTAAGGTCGTAGCGGAGACCTTTTTCGG
>CALCGJ010000229.1 GCA_937900965.1 uncultured Bacteroidota bacterium
GGACGAGGGACGAAGGACGAGGGACGAAGGACGAAGGACGAGGGACGAAGGACGAAGGACGAAAAAAAGTGAGGAATTTAGATATAGAACATAATGCTCAGATGATTTTCACCATTTCACCATATAAATATGGAACAAAAACGCAAACGCGCTGCCTGGATTAACTGGGCACTCTTCTTCGGAACCATGATCCTGGTGTTTCTGCTGGGATTGCTCGCCTCTTCCATCACGGAACGAAAGGCAGAAAATGAATATGTGTACAAGCCAAAGGTAAAACTCAGCGAATATGAGCCCCGAAACGTATTATGGGGTGAGAATTTTCCAAGGGAATACCAAAGCTACCTGCAAACAGCGGATACCACTTTTCGGAGTAAGTATTTAGGAAATGCACCTGCTGATTTGCTGGCTGAGAATCCCCGGCTTGTTGTTCTATGGGCAGGATATGGATTTTCGAAAGATTACATGGCTCCTCGCGGACATTTCTATGCCATCACCGATATCCGCAATACCCTTCGAACGGGTGGACCTTTGAAACCGGATGAAGGGCCGATGCCCAATACCTGCTGGAGTTGTAAAAGTCCGGATGTGCCACGGTTGATGGAGGAGATGGGACCAGCCGCATTTTACCAGGGGAAATGGGCATCCAAAGGTTCCGAAGTGGTGAACTACATCGGGTGTGCTGATTGTCACGATCCGAATACCCTGAATCTAAGGATCACCCGCCCGGCTTTAACCGAGGCTTTTCAGGCGATGGGCAACGATATTTCACAAGCTACTCATCAGGAGATGAGATCACTCGTTTGTGCTCAATGTCATGTTGAATACTACTTCGACAAGCATCAGCCGGATGCCCCCGATGTCCAGTACCTCACCTTCCCATGGAGGGATGGAACTACACCGGAAGCGATGCTTGCCTATTACAATGAGATCGGGTTTGCAGATTTCACCCATCAGCTGAGTAAAGCCCCGATCCTGAAAGCACAGCATCCCGACTATGAGATCTTCTTAACCGGGATTCATGCACAGAGGGGATTGGCCTGTGCCGATTGCCATATGCCTTATGTGAAAGAGGGAGGACAGAAATTCACCAGCCACAAAATGGTTAGTCCACTCGAAAATATTTCCAACACCTGCCAGGTGTGCCACCGGGAGTCGGATGAGGAACTTCGGAATAGTGTGTACGAACGCCAGGATAAAGTAAAAGAGATCAGGGATAAACTCGAAACTCAACTTGTAAGGGCTCATGTGGAGGCCAAAGCAGCCTGGGATGCAGGCGTTGGGGAGAGGGAGATGGAACCGGTATTACAGCATATCCGTAATGCACAATGGTACTGGGATTTCACGGCTGCCAGTCATGGAGCTTCATTCCACTCCCCGGTTGAGATGACCCGTGTGGTGGGGTTGGGCATGGATGAAAACCAGCAGGCCAGGGTTATTTTGGCACGGATACTGGCAAACCGGGGGATTGGAGAGATCGCCTATCCCGATATTGATACCAAAATAAAAGCTCAGGAGTACATCGGCTTGCCGATGAATAAACTCAGGGTGGAGAAAGAGGAATTCCTGAAACTGATCATTCCGCAATGGGATAAAGAGGCATCTGCCCGGGAAGAATCATGGGGAGTTCAGTACTAAAATCTGAATCCCAAAAGCAGATAGAGTCTGTTGGTGGAGGAAACCAAGGCATTATAGTCAGACATTCCACTCGCATATTCGTACCTCATCTCACAGGAGAACCGTTTGACTCTAACACCTATTCCACCGAGCACACCAATTTCAAATTTACGGGTCTTATCTAGCGCTTTCCCTTCTGTGATCCGATTCTGCGTAAACAGGACTGATTCTACTTTCGTATAGTTTTTTTCAACCAGAGCTATACCGCTTGAAATTCCAGCATTGAAATAGAGAAAGGTTTTTCTGACAGGGAACTTGATGCGCACCATGTTGTTCATTTTCAAATAACAGTAGCCAAACGAAGTCTGAACGATCGTGTAGTTACTTGCATGTTCATAGATCTCATATTGTCCGGACACCTCATAGGAGGAGAGGAGTAACTCATTGTAAATAGACCACCTTCCATTATTTCTGGGGAGGATAATATCCAGGAAGAATCCGGTCGAGTAATCAATGGATGGTTGATATTTCGCAGATGAGAGATAAACATAACTGGCGCTTTTGAATTTTAAAGAGGTTAAGGACATCCCAGCCAATACACCAAATTCGAGGTTGACTTTTTCCGTTTTTTTATGAAATTCAAATTCCGAGTGGGTACAATCATAGTAAGAGAGGAATAATTTATCGAGACTGTTCTGTTGATAGGTCGTGTTCTGAAGTTTTTGCTGAATAGTAGAACAATCTTTCAGATAGAGTATCAGTTGCCCGATGTACCTTCTGTTTTCAACAATAACGGATTTTCCTTCCTGGTCCTTCAGGTACTTTTTGTAAACAAGCAAATCATAGGAAGAATCCCGACCAATGTAATATTGCTCTTTCCCAAGCTTACTTCTGTATAAATAGAGACTTTTTTCCCCTTTGACCAATGTTTGCAGAAAGCCGGTATCTTTGACGATATTGAGTTCCGCATCGTAACTCAGATCATTTGTTTTATCCGAACTCAACTCTGTTTCTATGACAGCGCTCATATATTTTTCATCAAGAACCCCGAACTCTTTAATGTCAACAGGAGAGTAACCCTGTTTGTCATCCTCGAGAGTCTTTTTGAAGAATACAATCCCTGGATTACTTTCCCAGTTCCGGTAATCAACATAACCGTAAACGGTATCGTTATCTGAGGAGATGATGAATCCGGACAGATAGTTCTTTTGTGAAAAAGAGATCAAAAAACAGAAGAATAACAAAACGGTTCCTGCAAACCTTCCAGAGCATTTGGTTGTATACATCGATTCAAATTTTATGCAAATTATAAAATATTTTGATAGATTTCCATACAAATTAAATCCCTAATTTCGCTCCCTTACTATTTCACTATTTCACTATTTCACTATTTCACTATTTCGCCATTTCGCCATTTCACCAAAACACCATGGAACTTTTAACCTCCTCCGACTGGACTGATTACGAGCTGATTGACACCGGCAACCGGGAAAAGCTCGAACGGTTCGGAAAATATATCCTGATCCGTCCCGAACCTCAGGCTGTATGGCCTAAAGCGATGCCTGAAGAGGAGTGGGATAAACTGCACCATGCCCGCTTTTCGAGAGGCAAGTCAGAAAGTCTGCAGTCGACAGCCCAAAGTCAGCAAACAAACACCAAGGCACCAAGGCACCAAGGCACCACGGCACCACAGCACCACAGCACCACGGCACCACAGCACCACAGCACCAC
>CALCGJ010000230.1 GCA_937900965.1 uncultured Bacteroidota bacterium
TTTTCCCTTTTAATATCTGATATCTAGAAACAAACATACATAAAATTTTACATACAGCCCCGAACCTGAAAATCAAAATTACTAAGAAATGAATTAGGGCTGGAAAATTCTGAAAATATCATATAGATATAGTTAATTACATATGACTTTAATATTTTTTTAATATTTTTGGTACCTGCCATTATCAATAATTAAGCCTTATCTGACCCAATCGAAAGAAATAATAAAAGAAAAAACTTTTTAATCAATGAACGATAACCTTGATTCCTTATTCAAACCAAAATCTGTTGCCCTCATCGGCGCCTCTTCAAAGGAACTCTCCATCGGGAATGTTATCATTAAAAACCTTCTCCACTATCAATTCAGGGGTCCGGTTTATCCCATCAACCCTAAAGTGGATGAGATCAGGGGATTAAAAGCCTATCCTTCCATTCTGGATGTACCGGGGGAAATAGATCTGGCCCACATTGTAATTCCGCCTCCATTTGTACCGGCGGAGGTAGAAAACTGCGGGAAGAAAGGGGTCAGGGCAATTATCGTCAACACGGCAGGATTTAAGGAGATGGGAACAGAAGGCCAGGCGCTGGAAGAGGATTTCCTCGCCAGGGCTAAGAAATATGGCATCAGGGTCGTTGGCCCGAACTGCCAGGGCATCATCAACTCCGATCCCGCTGTCAATGCCTATTGTAACTTCACCTTTACCTATCCTGTGCCCGGGCATATCTCTGTTGTTGCCCAGAGTGGCGGTGTTGGCGCTGTGATCATGCAGGCCTTTTACGACATGGGGATTGGTCAGCGGATGTACGCCTCCAATGGCAACGGGTCGGATGTATCCATCACCGAAATCCTGAGTTATTACGGAAAAGATGACGGAACAAGGGCTATCGTACTCTATGCCGAGAGCCTGCAGAATCCGCAGGAATTTATCACAATATCCAGAGGTGTAACTGCCCGGAAGCCGGTATTGGCAATCACTGCCGGACGAACGGAGAAAGGAGCTGAGGCATCCCGGTCACATATCGGGGGAATGGCAGGCAGCATCTCCATGGACCTCATCTATAAAAAGGCAGGCATTCTCACCTTCAGCAGTCAGGAAGATCTGTGCCATGCCGCAGTAGCCCTCTCTTCGCAACCAATCCCCCGGGGCAATAAAGTGGGTATCATCACCAATACCGGCGGACCATCCGTAATTGCAATTGACGAACTGGTAAGTTGCGGACTGGAGATCCCTCCGCTTTCAGAAGAAGCTGCAGAAGTTCTTAATGGGACAATGCTGGAATCGGCCTCCATCCGAAACCCGCTGGATGTTGTCGCAACAGCCGGTCCACCCCATTTTAAAAGCGCATTCGAGGTAATGCTGAAGGAGCCGCAATACGATAGCATCTACCTCAATTTTGTAACCCCACCTTTTGTTGATTGCGAAAATGTTGCCCGTGAGATCGTAACCGCTGCAAAATCCGGAGGCAAACCGGTCGTTTGCAACTACATGACCGACAAGGAGAAATGGGGTGGTACTTCAAGAATCCTCAAGGAGGGCGAGATCCCCTGCTTTGATTTCGCCGAAACTGCGGCACGTGCACTCCACTCCCTGGTTCGGTACCATGAAATCAGATCGGCGAAACCAGGTTTGGTAAAAACCTTTTCGGATGTTGACAAAGAGACCGTGCACACCATTCTTCTCAATGCCTTGTCACAGAAAAGGGAGGTCCTGACTGCCGCGGAAGTTTACGGCATCCTGGAGGCATACAGGCTACCTGTGGCGCTCTGGAAGGTAGTTCAGCATGTGAATGAGGTAGCTGAAGCCGCAACCGGAATTGGATTCCCTGTTGTCATTAAAGCCGATTCGGAAGAGATCATCCACAAGAGTGATGTGGGCGGTGTAGTTATTAATATTCAGGATGCAGACGAGGCAACCAGGATCGCAGATACTATGAGGAAGAAGCTGGGTGACGGTGTGCATTTCTTTGTGCAAAAATTCCTTCCCAAAGGTCAGGAGTTAATTATCGGGGCAAAAGCTGTAGAAAGTGTCGGCCATGTTATAATGTTCGGTTTAGGTGGTATCTTTGTAGAGATACTAAAGGATGTATCTTTTACGATCACACCTGTCAGTGATACAGAAGCTATATCGATGATCAGCTCCATTAAAGCTGCTCCTTTGATAGATGGATACAGGGGGGGGAAAGGGATAAATAAGAAGAAAGCTATTGAGATCATTCAACGAATCTCAATGCTCGGAACTGATTTTCCGGCAATTAAGGAGTTGGACCTCAATCCGCTCTTTGCAACCGGTGACGAAATTTGTGTAGCAGATGCCAGGATCATACTTTAATCAGGAAACCAATTATCAACCAATATAAGAACCATGGAGAAGAAGAAATACAACATTGGGATTATCGGATTAGGGCCGATTGGCCAGACTCTGTCTGTACATTTCAAGATGGCTGGCTGTGAAGTTGCTGTTACAGACCTTGATCGGGATAAGCTTAACCTTATCCGAAAAGAGGGGATGGAAATTGTTTCGAAAATTGAGAAAAGATCATTCTTCAAATATGTTTACTACTCTGTGGAGGAGATGCTTGAGCATAATTTTGACATCCTGGTTTCTGCCGTCAAAGATTATCATGTCGACAATATCGTGAAGATCATCGAAGGGAACCTTAAGAAGGATGTTTTCCTGCTCAGCGCTCAGAACGGAATCGATATCGGAAGAAAGTACCAGGGTCATTTCCCCGAATCCTCCATCCTGAGGATGGTGATCAATTTTGCCGGGAATCTTCAGGCACCAAACACAACTGCGATCAACTTTTTTAACCCTCCCAATTACATTGGTTCGATGGACGATTCGCAGGAAGAACTTGCCGGGTGGATCGCACAGACCCTGTCAAGTGTAGACCTCACTACAGTGCCGGTAAACGCATTTGCTATCAATGATAAGGTCTGGGAAAAAACAATCCTGAATGCCGCCCTGAGTCCCTTGTGCGCCATTTCCCGGCTAACCATGAAGGAGGCTATGAACAATGGAGATACAAAGGAGGTCATCGAGCAGATTCTCTATGAAGCAGTACAGGTTGCTTGTGCCGAAGAGATTAAACTTCCCGATAATTTCATCAAGCTGGCCATGAGGTACCTCAACAGTGCAGGGAACCACATGCCTTCACTAGCAGTCGACCTGATCAACAAACGGGAAACCGAAATCGATTACATGAATGGTAAGATCGTTGACTATGGCCGAAAACATTATATCAAAACCCCTATAAACCTGGTACTTACTAACCTGGTAAATGCCATCTCCTGCAAAGATGGCGTTGGTAATTGCAAGTAAGTTCACATAAGTAATTAAAATTAACCTGACGAATTATGAGTAACAAAATTTATTCATGGCAAATGACGGCTCTGGATGCCGATTTTCAACTTGCCGAAGATCCGTTCCCGGAACTTGAAGCCCATGAAGCGCTGGTAAAAGTTGCCGGATGCGGCGTGTGTCATACTGACCTGAGCTTCTGGCATTACGGAGTGAAAACCAAGAAAGAGCTCCCCCTTACGCTTGGCCATGAGATCAGTGGATTGGTGATCGCCGGCCCTGCTGAATGGGTAGGGAAAAATGTAATCGTACCTGCTGTGCTCCCCTGTGGAGATTGCGAACTGTGTCAAAAAGGGCGAAGCAATATGTGTCAGAAGCAACTGATGCCCGGAAATGACTTTCATGGAGGATTTGCTTCCCATATTAAGGTTCCCGCCCGTTTTCTGTGTCCCGTTCCCAACTCTCTGTTGAAGAAATACCCTCTCGAAAAACTCTCGGTGATTGCTGATGCCATCTCTACACCATACCAGGTAATCGAAAAATCAGAGCTTGAATCAGGGGATTTTGCTATTGTTATTGGTGTTGGTGGAGTTGGAATTTATACAGCGCTTATCGCCGGGATTCTTGGCGCAAAAGTGCTTGCACTGGACATCGACGATACCAAACTCGGGATTGCTAAAAATCATGGAGTGGATGCAACGCTGAACGTGAAAGACATCGATATGAAAACCATTAAGGGACATGTCAGGGAGATTGCCAAAGAGCTTGGCGTTTCACGTTATGGATGGAAAATTTTTGAAGTCTCCGGCACCAAACAGGGACAGGAGCTGGGATTCAACCTGCTTACCTTCACCTCTACACTCTCCATTGTTGGTTTTACCCTCGACAGGTGTGAGGTTCGACTAAGCAACCTGATGGCTTTTGACGCCAAGGTGATCGGAACCTGGGGATGCAAACCGGAACTCTATCCTGAAGTTGTGGATCTGATCGCAACCGACAAGTTGAAGATCGATGATTTTGTGGAAACCTTTCCCTTGTCGAAGATCAACGAGGTGTTCCGGAATACCCTGAATCATGCTTACCTGAAGAGATCCGTACTG
>CALCGJ010000231.1 GCA_937900965.1 uncultured Bacteroidota bacterium
AGATTTTGCCACCTCATTTCATCTTACCCTGGAACAGCATTGTGAGGATATGTTGCTTCGAGCTTCTACCTTCTAACTTCCAGTTCGTACCTCGTAAATCGTAATTCGTACTTCTAAAGCGGTTCTTGTTGACTCAGGCAATGCCAGCTTCCGAGTCCCCAGATAATCTCTACAGAATCGATACCGATCACATTCCGGTCGGGAAAGCACGCCTCAATAACAGAGAGAGCCACTTCGTCTTCCGGACAACGAAATGTTGGAACAATCACGGAATGGTTGGAAATGTAAAAATTGGCATATGAAGCCGGCAACCGTTGATCTTCGAAAACCACCGGTTTCGGCATTGGAAGCTCGACAATGTCCAGTTGTTTGCCGTTTGACAGTCTAAAACCTTTTAGCTTCTTAAGGTTTGCTTTCAACAGTTTGTAGTTGGCATCCAGTTTATTGTGTTCAACAACAGTGAGAACCCCGTCTTCCTTGAAAAACCGTGTGATATCGTCGATATGGCCGTTGGTATCATCCCCTTCGATGCCCTCATCCAGCCAGAGAATCTGATCCACTCCATAGTAATTTCTCAGGCTCTCTTCAATTTCATGTTGAAAAAGAGTTGGATTCCGGTTTTCATGCAACAGGCATGCGGTGGTCGTAAGCAGGGTCCCATTGCCATTAAACTCCACGGCTCCTCCCTCCATCACAATCCCCGGGTAAAAGACGGGAACATCCAGGTACTGTCCTATCAGCATCGGGATTTTATCATCAAGGTCGTGCGGGTATTTTTCTCCCCAGGCATTGTACAACCAGCTTACAATTACCTTAGGATCTTTGGCTTTCGGGTTGATCAGGAAAGCGGGGCCATGATCGCGGCACCAGGCGTCGTTGGTAGGGTTCAGATAAAACGTAATGCGTTCCAGGTCCACCTGCAACTTCACGAGATCTTTAACTATCCGTTCTTTCATCCCGGCATCACGAATATTGATACAAACCTGCTCGCCTTTAGAGATCTCCTTGATAAAACGGTTGTAATAAGGATAGATCCTGGGAAGCGTCCCCGGCCAGGAGTAGGATCCTCCATGGGGATAACTCAGCCAGGTAGCCCGGTGAGGCTCCCATTCTGCAGGGAATCTGTAGCCGAGCTCTTTAGGTGTATTTTGCTCCAGGTCAAACATATAGGTTATTGCTCATGAATTGCGCAATTATTGCCATAAATTGCCATAAATTGCCATAAATTGCACATTTATTGCCATATATTCTAATCATTCTCACCATTTCACCATCTCACCATTTCACCATCCCACCATTTCACCATTTCACCATTTCACTATTTATCAATGTATCTCTTCAAAATCCCCCCATAACTGTCGATTCTCCTGTCCCTCAGAAAAGGCCAGTGGACCCGGATCTCATCAATGCGTGTCAGATCCAGCTCTTGTACAAGGATCTCTTCATCGTGATGAGGTGCCTGGCAGAGGATATCTCCCATCGGGTCTGAAACAAACGATCCACCCCAGAAATTCATTGCCCCCTCTACACCAGTACGGTTAACAGCAACCACAAACACTCCATTCGCGACTGAATGTCCACGTTGCACCGTTTGCCAGGCCTGAAACTGCTGGCGGTTAGTCTCTTCATCCTGTGAAGTTGCCCACCCAATGGCTGTAGGATAAAAAAGGATCTCCGCGCCTTTCAAACTTGTTATCCGGGCTGCTTCGGGATACCACTGATCCCAACAGATCAATACCCCTATCCTGGCATATTTTGTATCAAAGACCTGGTAATCATCATCTCCCGGAGCAAAATAAAATTTCTCATAATAGCCGGGATCGTCAGGAATATGGTGTTTCCGGTATTTTCCAAGATAGGTACCATCTGCATCAATGACTGCAGTAGTGTTGTGATAGACACCCTGAGCACGCTTTTCAAACAAAGAGGCAATCAGAACTATATCAAGTTCCCGTGCAAGGTCCTGGAATAACATGGTTGTAGGGCCGGGAATTGCCTCGGCGAGTGAAAAATTGTCGTAATTTTCTTCCCAGCAGAAATAGAGAGAAGAGAATAGCTCCTGAAGACAGATGATCTGTGCTCCCTTTGCAGCAGCTTCACGTATCATTCCGGAAACTTTCCCGATGTTCACCTGCTTATCCGCTGAACAGGACATCTGGAGTAAACCAACTCGTACATTCATTTCAACATATTTAGTGCTCCTCGTTTATTAAAACTATGTTTTATAAGGTAGAATAAATCCCAGTAAAGGTATAACAAATTCACCTATCTTTGATAAAAATCCCTTCCATGCCAGCCCCTTCTGAACTCATCCGACGTACTATTTGGCTGCTCCTGTTTGGCATTTTATTCACTGATGCCGGATCACTTTTAGCCCAGGATACTTGTGCCATGGAGTTAGACAAGAAGGACCAGAAGGAATATCAGATCGGGGTAACAAATTTCAAACGCGGTAATTTCATTATGGCAGCCCAGGTGATGCGGGAAATGGTGAACCGATATCCTGAGCAGGCAGAGGCATGGTTTATCCTGGGAAGTTCCTATATCAAGAGGCGGGATTCTGATTTCAACACGGCTCGTGGCTATCTCAGGAAGGTTCTCGAGATCTGTCCCAACTATGACCCCTATGTATATTATTACCTGGGAGAGATTGCATACAGCAACGAAAATTTTGAGGCTACCATATCATATCTTACTGAATTTCTGAAAGATATAGATAAGATTAAAAACGATCAGGACTATATACGCGCTGTTGGTCTTCTCGACTATTCAACGTTTTACCAGGAGATGATCTCAAATCCTGTTCCTTTCAATCCGAAAGTGGTAGAGGGGATCTCCACCACTGAGAACGAGTACCTGGCCATCCTCAGTCCCGACAATCAGATCGCTATGTTCACCAGGGAAAAGAAGATCCTCCCCGATCGTAACTCGCTACTTCAGACTTCCGGGTACAAAGAAAAATTCATGTTCAGCATACGCAACTACCTGGGGGATTTCACGGAAGGCGAGGAGATGCCGGAGCCTTTCAACATCAACGACAATGAAGGGGGTGCCACCTTGACTGCCGACAACAATCTGCTCTATTATACAGTGTGTCAGTACGATAAAGTGAGTCGTTATCTCAATTGCGACATCTATTACTCAGAATACCGCAATGAGGAGTGGCAGGAGATAAAAAGTACCGGAAAAAAGATAAATAAACCAGGCTCATGGGAGTCGCAGCCAAGTATCTCGGCTGATGGATCAACCCTCTTTTTCGTCAGTGACCGGCCAGGCGGGTATGGAGGATATGACATCTATAAAGCCACCCGTTACCCCGAAGGTGATTGGGGAGCTCCGGTTAACCTTGGACCTTTGATAAATACCTCGGGAAATGAAAAATCCCCTTTTATCCACCCTGACGGGAAGACACTTTACTTCTCTTCCGACGGATGGATGGGTATGGGAGGTTACGATGTCTTTTACACCCGGTTGCAGGATGACGGCTCTTACCGGAAACCTGAATCCCTGGGATACCCGATCAACTCAACGGATGATGAAGTTGGATTCTTCGTAAGCACCGATGGTACAAGTGGTTTTTTTGCCTCCAACAAACTGAAAGAACAGGGAGGCTGGGATCTCTACTCGTTTGAACTATACGACAAGGCCCGTCCCGAAAAAGTGCTCTTCATCAAAGGAACGGTGAAAGATGAGAACAGCTTCGAACCTGTCAAGGCCCGTATAGAGCTCAGGAATGTGCAGACTCAAAAGGTCAACAAAGTCTCATTGGACACAAATACAGGTCAATATGTCGCTGTAGCCCCATTTGACAACGATTATATCATGACCATTAAGAAGGAGGGATATGTATACGAGTCAAAATATATCTCCAGGGTCGACTCTGTTTTCAAAGCACCAACTACCATTGATATGGAGATTCAACCAATTGAACTGGAGAAATCCTACCGTATAAACGACATCTATTTTGCCTTCAACTCCTATGAGCTAATCCCTGAGTCAAAAATAGTACTTGACCAGCTGATCGAATTTCTGGGACTTAACGAGAGGCTTTCCATTCAGATCCAGGGTCATACCGATGCCATTGGCAACGATGCGGTCAACCTGGTCCTTTCGGAAAATCGTGCAAAATCGGTCTACGATTACCTCATCGCCAACAAAGTTCCTGCCAGCCGGCTCACCTACAAAGGCTTTGGCGAGACCCAGCCACTTGCAGCCAACGACACTGATAAAGGACGCGCCATGAACCGCCGTACCTGTTTTGTGATCACCAGAAAGTAAACAAACAGATTTTTTCTTTTTTTTTCAGCCCTTTACCCAACCATTTGAGAGTTGATGTGGTCTTATATATGGTGAACTGGTGAACTGGTGAACTGGTGAACTGGTGAACTGGTGAACTGGTGAA
>CALCGJ010000232.1 GCA_937900965.1 uncultured Bacteroidota bacterium
GAACTGACAATCGGAGTGGCTGTAAAGATTGCGTTTATACCTTCACAAACAGGGTTTTCCGAAACTTCGATTGAAACTGAAGCAGTAGTTACAGGTCCATCATAAATCTTAACATAATCTAAAGACCCGGCTTGGTCCTCACCTGGATAATCAAAATCGTCCATGAAAATATAAAGAATATTATCCGGCCCTGTAAACGTAGCATAGGGATACTCGTCAGTAAATACGAATTGCTCAACACCATCTACATATCCTCGTACCTCGTTAGTGCTACCGTCTCTTGTTAAAAGAACGGTAACCGGGATTCCCTCGGTAAACACAACGGATTCCCCGATTTCTTCAAGGTAGAATTCCAGATAACCGTCAAAAATGTATAGACCCTCATCCCATTCTCTATTATTGAAATCCAGAATCTTCCTCCAACTTGAAGTATAGGTAGGGGTGAATCTCAACTCGATAGAATAGTTGTTTGCATCAATCACATCAATGACACTCAACCCCTCTCCGGCATCGAAGATATATTCTGTTGCAGTAAGTGTACCGCCATACGGTATCATGTCACTTCCACCAAATTCATCCGAATAAGTACCGTCAAACTCATAATGATGGATTAGCGCTTGGGCGTTTCCCCATACGCAGTTTAGCAAGAATGCTCCACTGATCAAAAATGTTAGATACTTCGTTTTACTGCAAGCAAATAACATAGGCACTATTGCGAGAAAAGTAATTGTTTTTTTCATCATAGTTTTTTTTTGATTAATATTTTTTTCATGCCTGATTTTTTGTAAAACAAAACCAGTGAATAAATAATGATGTAAAATTGAGTATAACACAAACTAAAGTCAATAACCCTTTCGGGTAATTTTTTAGCTAAAGAAAAAAAAGGGAAACAGTTATACGTGATAAGCTTTATTCAACGCTTCGGTACGGGTTTGCACATGCAACTTCTCGTAGATGTTGTGGATGTGTTTCTTCACGGTTTCCTTGCTGATAAAGAGCTCTACTGCGATCTCTTTGTAAAGATATCCTTTTGCGAGAAAGTCAAGTATTTGTGTTTCACGGTCAGTGAGCAACTCGATTGCTTCTGAGGGTTTATTGTTCTGTTGCATGGAATAGACCACCCGCCTGGCAATTTCACTGCTCATGGGTGAACCGCCTTCGTGGAGATCACGTATTGCCTCAAGGATCTGGGCAGGGGAGGTGCGTTTTAAAATATACCCGGATGCGCCGGATTGGAGGGCATTGAAGATATGGTCGTCGTCGTCATACACCGTGCACATCATGAACTGGGTGTCGGGCATGGAAGGCTTCAGGGTTTTCATACACCCTATCCCATCCATACCGGGAAGATTGATGTCCATCAGCACCACATTGATATCGTTTGCAGGCATATTATCCAACGCTTCTTCTGCATCCGCAAAGACATGAACGCATTCGAACCCAGTAGAGCCATTGATCAGCACCCGCAACGCCTCACGGATGTCGTCGGTGTCTTCTACAATGGAAACTATGATCTTGTCTTCGTTCATGATGATGCAAAAATAATCCCGGTTTTAGTCCTTTGCAATAACCCTTTCGGGTAATATGATAAGTTACACAGGAACCGTCAGGGTGATCTTTGTCCCCAAATGATTTTCAATGCTGAAATTTCCTTTGATGCTTTTCATACGGTTCTGCATATTGCTCATCCCGTTCCCGAAGCGGTTCAGCTCACCTTTCGGAATTCCCTTACCGTTGTCTTTGATCACGACCGACAATATATCATGCTCTACTGTAAATTTCAGTTCGGCCTCCGAAGCTTGTGCGTGCTTGATAATGTTGTGCAGCGCTTCTTTCACGGCATAAAAAATGTTCCTGCGACGCTCTCCGCTGATAGGAACATGATCCATCTTTGCGGGCGTATTGATGTTAAGTCTGACAGAAGAGGTCTCAAAATATTCAGCCGCATACCGGCGGATGTAAGCCGCCAGGTTTTCGATATAATCGTTATTAGAATTCAGCGCCCAGATAATTTCGCTGATGTTCGAGGAGAGTTCTTGTGAGATCGTAGAAATCTTTTCGGCCTCTTTCCTGGTCTCCGGCGTTCTGGCTTCTTTCTTAACCAATTCGCTCAGCAGCATAATCCTGGACAAGCCTGAACCAACGTCGTCGTGCAGGTCGGCGCTGATGCGTTTGCGTTCTTGCACGATAGCCTGCTGCTTCTCAAATTTTTTGCGGAGCCGGAAACTACGGAAAAGGAGCAATCCCACCAGCAGTAAAAGTGCAGTGCCGGCAATAATTCCATTTCGGACGAGCCTTTGGTTTTCCAGTTGCTTCTCTTGCAATTTCTTGTCCTTATTGAGGAGCTCCATTTCTGCTGCCTTCACTTCGGCTTCCGCCTGCTTGCGCTCCAAATCTTTTTGTGTCTCGGCCATCTTCAATTCCTGAATCTCCATCGAGTTGTTCATTAGCAGGAGCTCACTCTGGTTTTTTTCGGCCTCCAGCCTGGCGGCAAGAAGAGAAACCTGCTGTTGCGCCAGTTGCAGCGATTTAATCTCATTATCCTTATTCAACAACTCAATCTCCCGGTCTTTCTTTTCGGTTTCGTACTGGATTTTCATCCGGGCTATCTGATTGTTGCTTTCTTCATTGAGCAAACTGTCTTTGTAAAAAGTGTACATTTTGTAATGTTCCAATGCCTGTACGAAATTGCCTTCAACACTGTCTAATCTGGATAAGGATCCATAACTGGATTGAATATCTGATTTATTCCCAATTTTTACAGATAAGGCAAGTCCATCATCCAAATATTTTCTTGCATCCTGAAAATTACCGAGATGAATATTTAGTGAACCAAGGCTATTATAGCTGTTAGCAATACCTTCCTTGTCGACGATTTCTTCATAGATTTTCAGGGAAGCCAAATAATTTTTCAATGCTTCCGGATAATTGCCAAGAATTTCATATACTTGTCCAATGTTGGAATAGGAATACCCAACCCCCTGCAAATCGCCAATCTCTTCACAGATTTTCAATGAAGCCAAACTATTTTCCAATGCTTCAGCATACTTGCCCTGGGACCCATAGACAATCCCTATATTGAGGTATAAACTAGCAATACCAAATTTGTCCCCAATCTCTTCCCTGATATTTAATGAAGCCAAATAAGTTTCCAATGCTTCCGCATAATTGCCCTGGATCCGATAAATAATTCCGATATTGTTGTAAGACCTGGCAATACCTACCTTATCGCCAATTTCTTCACAGATTTTCAATGAAGCGAAATATTTTTCCAATGCTTCCGCATAATTGCCCTGGTTCCGATAGATATATCCGATATTGTTGTATGAAGTAGCAATATTTTTCTTATTCCCGATTTCTTCCTCTATCTTTAAACAAGCGGAAAAGTTTTCCAATGCTTCCGCATACTTGCCCTGGGTATCATAGATAATCCCGATATTGTTGTAAGAGCTAACAATACCTTTCTTATACCTTAATTCTTCGCTGATCTTTAAAGCAGCTAAAGAATTCTTCAATGCTTCCGGATAATTGCTTGTGTATATATAAAGATTCCCGATTATATTGTAAGCGTTTGCTTTACCTCTCTTATAATTTATTTTGTCAGCCAGGACAAGCGCGGATTCAGCATATTGCATAGCCTTCTCAAAGTTGCTGATATTTCTGTATTGCTTACTTAATGAGTAAAGGTTATTCACTTTTACGGTATCTTCCTTAGCGGTCTTTAAAACAAGCTCGAGTGAGTCGATCACTGAAATGTTCTGTCCAAAAACTCCTAATATCACAGTAAATGCAATAGTAGAAAGAATGATCTTGATTTTCATAAGTCCGGCTCTTAATATATTGTTCCCATCTGTATGGAGGCTTCTCAATGTAGGAATTGTCCCCAAAATGCATGGATGTATGCATATATATATAAGCAAATGTAACTTAAATTTTAAGTAAAATCAAATGATTTACATCAGGTTTTATTACAGGGTAAAACTGAATACCGTTCCTTTCCCCGGCTCGCTCTCCACACTGATTGTTCCTCCATGCTTGACAATGATCCGCTTCACCGTCGCCAGCCCGATACCGGTCCCCTTGAACTCCTCATCACTGTGCAGCCGCTGAAATGGCGTAAAAAGTTTCCCTGCCTGACTCATGTCAAACCCAACCCCATTATCCCGAACAGATATTACCATGGCCACGTCGCTTCGCTTCTCGCCACAGGCCTTACCATTTTGCATTTTACCATCTTGCATCTCACCATTTCGCATTTCACCATCTTGCCTTTCACATTTAACAATCACCTCAGGCCGCTCCACCTTGCTGCTGTACTTGAACGCATTGTCGATGAGGTTCTGCATGGCAATCTGCATCAGGTGTGCATCTGCTTCCACGATGATCCCCTCCTGGATCCTGCAGGTCACCTCTTTCCCCGGATAATTCTGCTTTATGTCCTCGCAGATCTTTTTGGCCATTTCACTGATATCGCAGGGCGCTTTGCTGACCGACTGCCGGGTGATCCGGGAGAGTTTGAGCATATCTTCGATCAGGGTGTTCATCAGAACAGTGGAACCGGTGATCCGGGATAAGAGATCCCTTCCGGCATCATCCATCACCTTCTCGTAATCCTCGCTCAGCATTTCGCACAACCCCTCGATCCTCCTCACCGGGGCGCGGAGGTCATGGGATACGGAATAGGAGAAGGCCTCAAGTTCCTTGTTTGCATCCTCAAGTTTCAGGTTGGTTTTCTCCAGTTTCAGGTTTGAGGTTTCAAGTTTCAGGTTAGTGGACTTCAGTTCGGTGAGGACTTCAGTGATCCTCTCTTTTTGGCGGTTGACCAGGTTATAAGCTTTGTTCAGTTTTCTACGGCTCCTCACAATGAAGATGACTACGATGACCAACACGGCCAGTCCAACAATTGAAGCCACCATGATGGTCACATTGAGCCGGTTCTTCTCCTTAAGCAGGGCCAGTTGCTCCTCCTTGAGTTTTTTCTCACCCGCCAGCAGTGCGATTTCCCGGTCACGCTTTTCGGTTTCATAATCAATTTTTATCTGGCTCATTCTATTCTGGCTGGCTTCATTGAGCAGGCTGTCTTTGTAAATGACAAATAACTTGTGATGTTCAAGGGAGGATTTGTAATCTTCCTGGGCACTGTCAAAGCGTGAGAGATAGAAGTAGCCATTTTTTATGGATTCTTTGTCTCCAACCTCCCTGGCAGTGGAGATCCCCAGGTTCAGATACCTTGATGCTTCTGCAAACTGCGGAGCTGATGCGGCATCCTTGTTGCAAATAGCTTCTTTTAATTGAGTTCTCCCCATCAAGATATAAGTGGATCCTATTCCCAGCTTTTAATTGGATTTCTGAAAGAGAGTTAACGCCGTCCGAAAATTCTCCAGGGCCTTCTTATACTCTCCCTGGTTAAGATATAGATCGCCAATGTTGGCAAAGGCCTCTGCAGTTCCCGCAACATCTCCCTGCTCTTGCTTCATTCTTCTCGACTCGTTAAAATAGTGCAACGCTTCCGGATAGTTCCCCAGTTCCTTGTAAATCACACCCATGTTGTTAAATGTGTAGGCAATGGTAAGTATATCTCCTTTCTCCTCACTGATCCGCAGTTGTTTTTGATAATAATGCAGCGCCTCGGTATAATTTCGCTGCATGGTAAAAACCAATGCGAGACCAAAGTAGGCAGAACCCTCATTCCCTTGGTTTCCACTCCTTTCAGCAGAGCGCAGACACAACATGTAGCTGTTCAACGCATCGGGATAGTTACCGGTAACGTAGTAGTTATTCCCCATGTTTATGTAAACATCTTCAATTCTCAGGCTATCTTTAAGTTTGTTGTAGATTGCCAGCGCTTTCTTGTAATTATCAATTCCCTCAGAAGACCTCCCGATGTCAGTCAAAGCCCACCCGATACCTGAATAAGCCAAGGCTTCACCTCTTCGGTAGCCTTTTTCTTTACTAAACATCAAACAGGAATCAAAATAGGACAACGCAACGGAGTAATCTCCCTTGTTGATGTTAATATACCCAATATTTCTGTAAGCATACGCCACTCCACGTGGGAAATCAAGTTCCTTCGCCAGGGCGATGGCTTCTTTCTCATATTTCGGCAGGTTGGTATGGTTTAGGTTGTGCCTTAACCGCCATATAAGTTCGTTCAGGATGATCACCCTGTTGGTATCCTGCCCGGCTGTTTTCAGTGCATTTTGCAGGGAATCGATCCTCGTCAGATTCTGTGCGAATGGTTTTATCCCTAAGAAGAAAGAAATGAATATTAGCGCATGTACCAGAAGCTTTTTCGCCACCATATATTCAGGTTTTTGGTTCACAGTTGTACGTTTTGGGACAACAACAGATGCCGGATGCCAGATGCCGGTTATCAGGGTCGCGGTCTCAAGACCCACGCTCATCCCCTCATCCCCTCATCCCCTCATCCCAACTTTAAACTGAACGTCGTTCCTTTCCCCGGCTCACTATCCACGCTGATGCTTCCCCCGTGCTTGACGATGATCCGCTTCACCGTAGCCAGCCCGATACCGGTCCCCTTGAACTCCTCGTCGCTATGCAGCCGCTGAAATGGTGTAAACAGCTTCCCCGCCTGCGACATCTCAAAGCCAACTCCGTTATCACTGACTGATATTACCATTTGGCTCCGCCGAGCTCCGTTTCGCTCCGGTTTACCATTTTGCATTTCACCATTTTGCATTGTACTATTTACTTCCACCTCCGGATGCTCCACCTTACTGCTGTATTTGAACGCATTGTCGATGAGGTTCTGCATGGCGATCTGCATCAGGTTTGTGTCGGCTTCCACGATGATCCCTGCCTGAATCCTGCAGGTCACCTCTTTCCCGGGATAATTCAGCCTTACATCTTCACAGATTTTTTTTGCCATTTCGCTGATGTCGCAGGGCACTTTGCTGACCGACTGCCGGGTGATCCGGGAGAGTTTGAGCATATCTTCGATCAGGGTGTTCATCAGGATTGTTGATCCCGTGATACGCGATATCAGATCCTTCCCGGCATCATCAAGCAGCTTCTCGTAATCTTCGCCAAGCATTTCGCACAACCCTTCGATCCGGCGCACCGGGGCGCGAAGGTCGTGTGAAACCGAATAACAAAAGGCCTCCAGTTCCTGGTTTGCATCCGCCAGTTTTAGGTTTGATGTTTCAAGTTTCAGGTTGGTGCCCTTGAGTTCTTCGAGGATCATAGAGATTTCTTCCTTTTGTTGGTTGACGAGGGAATACGACTTCTTCAGTTTTCGTCTGTTGTTGATGACGAACAGCACCACGAGAATGAGGATTGCAAGTGCGGAGAAAGCCGCAATTGTCAGGGTAAGTTGCTGCCTGTTTTTCAGTTTCAGCAACTCAACTTCCTGTTCCTTGAGTTGCTGCTCATATTTCCAGGTAAGGATCGACGCTTTGTTTACCTCCTTGGATCCAAAAATGATCTTATGATAGGTAGATGCGGAATCAAGGAACCGATAGGCAAGGTCATACCGTTCCTCCTCCCTGTAGATATCTGCAAGGGCCTGCGTTGCCAGGTACATTTCATTTATATAGCCGATCTTTGTTGCCGATTCATACCCTCTGAGGGCAAAGGATTCTGCCTCCTGAAGATATTGTTTCCGGAGAGTCGGATTCTCCCTGGCCTGGGTCAGTCTGATTCCGGCAAGCAGGTTCAGGTCTTCGACGTAATACTTCAGTTGTCCAATCTCGTTAAAGTAGGAAGTCGTTTGTTGCATCAAGAAGTAAGCAGAGTCCAATTTCTGCTCAGACTCATAAAGCCAGGCCAGGCGGTTTTTTGCCAGGTTAACCTCTCCATTCAAATGATTCTCCTCACCGATTCTGATAGCGGCCATCAGGTATTTCCGTGCTGAGTCAGATTCCCCGAACCATCGGAAAAGATTCCCCACTCTGCTCATGGTTTTTTCTTTCTGGATCTGGTCGTTAGTGACTAAGGTTAATTCTGATGCCTTTTCCAGGTATGACCGGGCCATTTTTATATCAATATCAAAGAAAGCAACGGTTAGTGAGATGTATGCTTCGCAAAGTCTGTTGGGATCTTTGATGGATTCGAAAATCATTTTTGCCTTAAGGGCATGATCAACTGTTTCGGGAATCTTCGATAGATGATAATTGCATCTATTTAGCGCCAAATGGGAGATGCCCATCCCAAATGGATCATTTATCTTTTCTGCCAGGTCCAGGGCTTCCTGACCAAGTATCAGTCCCTCCTCTGCATTGATGTTGCTCACCTCATACGAGATTGCTGCAAGGAGCCTTACTTTGTTCGTATCCTCTTTCGTCTTTGCCAGTTCAGCAGTGAGGGAATCCACCAGCTGCTGGCCTTCCTTCTGGGCAAAAGTCCCTTTGGCCATCACCAGAAGAAGCATGGTTAGTATAATTATACGCATGGGAATGAGAATTACAGGGTAAATATATATCATTTACCGACTTAAGTCAATTCATTTCAAAACATTGGCGGATGTTTTTTATGAAACCCGGTGGCATCCTGGTATTTTTTAACAATTGCGAGCAACTTCCCTTCACCGAAAAGTTGCCCGGTAAAGACAATGCTGACGGGGGTTGTCTCATCAAGGAAGCCATTTGGCAGAACAACTGACGGATGGCCGGTCAGGTTTGTAGCCAGCAGGTTGTCGCCGGCATGGGAGGGAGCCACAATGACATCGTACTGGCTGATCAGTGCATCCATTTGCTGTACCATGAGATAGCGCAGGCGATTGGCCCGGATGTATTCCGTTGCCGGGATGAAGTGAGCAGCGCGGAAGAGGTTCGGCCAGCGGTCCTGATTCTGTTGTACCATCATGTCGTCGCGGTTTGAAAGAGTCAGGTCGTCAAAGGCTGAGGCGGCTTCGCACATCAGCAGAATCGACATATCATAGTAGGGGAATTCAGGGAGTTCGACAGGAACCAGGGTAGCGCCCATTTCCTGCAGTTTCTGGAGTGCGGCATTATTGAAAGGTTTGTGTGTGGAGTCGTCCTGTTCAAAGTCCTTTGTAAGAACGCCAATCCTCAAAGACCTGACATCTACATCACAGGAATAGTTGAATGGGATGTCAAACACCGTCTGGTCTTTCCCGTCGGGTCCGTAAATGGCATTCAGCACGATGGCACCATCCTCTGCATTCCTGCAGAGAGGTCCTATCTTATCCATTGTCCAGCTCAGGGCCATAGCTCCATGACGGCTTATCCGGCCGTAGGTGGGACGCAGCCCTGTAACCCCGCACACGGTGGAAGGGGAGACGATGGATCCCCAGGTTTCCGAACCGATAGCAAACGGCACCAATCCGGCAGAAACAGCACTGGCAGGTCCGGCTGAACTTCCGCTGGATCCTTTGGCCGTATCCCAGGGGTTACGGGTCTTGCCTCCAAACCATACATCATCCATGGCCAGTTCACCCAGCGATAATTTTGCAATCAAGACTGCTCCCGCCTCGCGCAAGTTCTCCACTACGGTGGCGTCTTCTTCCACCAGCTGGTTTTCAAAGGGAGGTGAACCGAATGTGGTCTTGTAATTCCTGGCAAAGAACATATCCTTGATGCCATAGGGAATTCCGTGCAGCAACCCGCGGTCCAGTCCGGATGCCAGTTCCCAGTCGGCCTTCCTGGCCTGCTCCAGGGCCAGTGAATCAGTGAAGGTAACCACGCAATGGAGCATCGGGCTGTACTGTTTCAGCCGCTCTAAGAAGAACTGTGTCAGCTGTTCAGAAGAGATCTGTTTTGTATGAATGAGCCATGAAAGTTCCCCGATTGAATAAAATGCAAGATCAT
>CALCGJ010000233.1 GCA_937900965.1 uncultured Bacteroidota bacterium
TGTGACAGTTGAGCAGGAGTTGGGATTCATTCATGCCTATATATACCTTCTGAAGATCCGGTTTGAGGATAAGATCCGCTTTCATATTGACATTCCTGAAGAGAGATTGGGGGATCAACTCCCACAGATGGTTTTGCAGATGCTGCTTGAGAATGCCATGAAACACAATGAATCCTCCCCTGAAAAACCGCTGGAGATAAATATCACGGTGGAAGAAGGGATGTTGGTGATACAGAATAACCTACAGTTGCGCGTTGTGCCTGAACCCGGTTCCGGAACAGGATTACAAAACATCAGGGAGAGGTACAGGTTTTTTACAGATGTCCCGGTGCTGATACTGGATGATCAACAAACATTTACTGTCAAACTTCCATTATTGCAAGCGAAATGAATGCCATAATCATAGAAGACGAAAAGCTCTCAGCAGAGCATCTTATTACGCTCTTGAAGAAAATTGATCCCTCAATCCTGGTTACTGATGTCTTTGATTCAGTTTCGAGGAGTGTGGAAGAGTTGTCAAAGGGTAAGAGTACCGATATTCTCTTTCTCGATATCCAGCTGTCGGATGGATTAAGTTTTGAAATCTTTTCAAAGATACTGATCGATACACCGGTTATTTTCACGACCGCGTACAATGAATATGCGGTAAAGGCATTCCAGTTGAATAGTGTGGATTATCTTCTGAAGCCAATTGGGATCGAGGATCTTAGAAGAGCGGTAGATAAGTTCAAGAAGTACAACCGCCAGGATTCTTCTCTGCTTTTGAACAATATTGCCAGTGCTTTCCAGAGTATACGAAAGGAATACAAAACCCGGTTTCTGGTCAAATCAGGCGAAACGATTATCAGTGTAAAGAGTGACGATATCCTTCATTTTATTTTTGAAGATGGGATCGTTCTTCTGATGACTTCGACCGGTAAACGGTTTCCGGCAGACTTTACTCTTGATCAGCTTGAATCCCTGCTTGATCCAATCCAGTTCTTCCGGATCAACAGGAAGGTGATTATCCATGTTGAATCCATTGAGAAGACCAGCCCCTATTTTAACGGCCGGCTGAAATTGACCGCCTCCCGGTTGAATGATGATGATGCACGCATTGTCAGCCGCGACAGGGTGTTTGGTTTCAAGCAGTGGCTGGGGAAGTAGAAGGACGAGAGACGAAAGACGAAAGACGAAAGACGAAAGACGAAAGACGAAAGACGAAAGACGAAGGTCGTAAGATAGTAGATGTAACTAGAAAATATCTTTTTGTCAGGCCGAATCATTTCCCGGACTTCCCGATCGGCGCGAACACCTTCCCGAAAGGCACGTACATGATGTATCGGAGTTGCCAGTTAGTTTTGCAGAAACAAATCAATGAACGCAATGGAACAACAACAAGCAAGGAGGGACAAATGATGCAAACCAAATTGAAGAAAAAGAAGATGAACCGATTTCTTATAGTTTCCGTGCTATTGCTTATCGGTAGACTTTATGATGCAACCACAACCTATCTCTACACACCTGACTTACTAAACGAATCAAATGTTTTAGTTTCCTTTTGTGGGATTGGGTGGATAAGTATTGCAGCTATTCAGATCATTTTTATAGTAGGATTAATATACCTGTATTACTTTTATCTTTTCAGATTCAGGGCAATAAGATACCCGAAGAAAGATGCTTCTCTTAAAGAGCATATTTCATATATCTTCTTTGGGAACAGAACGTCTTTTGAGAAAATGTTTTATCGAATACCAAAAAACAGGAATGCTTTCTTTGCCTATATCGGATATGTCACCTCAATGACACTGCTTTCAGTTAGTTATATTGTTGGAACTTCAACGGTTTTTTTGCTGACCAGTGAATCTTACAGGTTGGTTTATAATAAAGGAATACCATACATGCTATACGGGATCATGGTCATTCTGGCTATCTGTTTTTCGGTTCGGTTTTTTAAGAATACATACAATGAACAAACAGGGTACATTATATGAAAAGATCATTCATAACCCTGCTGGTGCTGATACTCTGTTTTCATGAAGTAGCACAATCAGAAATTACGGATCCGGCATCCGGCACCCGGCATCCGGCATCTGAAATCCGGCATCCGGCATCCGGCATCCGAAATCTTTGGTCGTTTTCTCTCACTCCAATGTATTTTCAAAGCCGCGAAGAGATCCTTCTCGGAAGCCGGTTCGGCTCCGTTGGGATCATGGTCAAACCCGGATGGGAACGACGTTCGGACCGGTTTATCCAATCGGCAAGCCTCATCGTGGGTTATGCCCAGCCAAAAACGCGTATTGAACCGGTAAGGGCCTCCGTGCTGATTTCTGTTGGCCTGAGTTATGCTTTCGAATTCATTGTGTGCGAAGGGAAAGCCGGGATGTTTGCTGTTGGTGGCAAGGCCATGGTGAACTATACACTTGAGTACCTGCCGGTACTGGACGACAGCCACCTGTTCTGGACCACGTTTATGGGTATAGGACCGCAGGTGAGATGGGAGAGAGCGGTACGGACAAAGAACCGCATCTATGCCAGGCTTGATTTACCTCTGGCAGGATTCTTATCCCGACCCCCTGCATACTGGGACTATAAGGCTATTAACAGCTCACTGGGGAATATCCTCTCCACGATCAACTCCGACCTGCACCCAGTCTTTATGAACCAGTATTTCAGTCCCTCCCTGGAGGTGGGGTATAAGGTTAAACAGTCAGATAATTTTTCCATTGGGTTTCATTATTCCCTGGATTACCTCTATGCAAAGTCCAGCCAGTCGGATCTTTATGTCCAGCTAATTCAGGGTATCGGTTTACAATTCATCTTTTAATCTCTGTCGCCATGAAAAAATCAATCATCTTAGCCATATTCTCAGGTTTTATCCTTACTTCCTGTCTTAAAGACAAGTCGCTTAAACTTGATTACGAAGGATTTACTCCGGTTCAGCTGAATGACGGATGGGAAATTTCCTCTCCGGCAAAAGAGCACGTAGATCAGGCCTTGCTGGAGGAGGCCTTTCAGCGCGTTTATTCGGAGGACCGTTTCGCGATGGCCATCAGCCTGCTGGTTATCCGCAACGGAAAGCTCATTGGAGAAGCTTATCCCAAAAGCCCGGATGACATCAGCAGGCTGCACAATCTGCAATCGATCACCAAAAGCTTCACTTCTCTTCTTACAGGAATCGCTTTGCAGCAAGGGCTGATTGGCAGTATCAATGATCCTGTTTACCAATACCTGCCTGAAGATTTTGATGACGACATCCGGAAGCGTGAAATTTCTCTCCGGAACTGCCTTACCATGCGTGCCGGACTCGATTTTGATAACGGGGAGCAAACCGAAGAGTTGATCCGACACGAAGGAAACAGCGTGAAGTATGTTCTCTCTCTTCCCATGATCTATGATACGGGGGAGCTTTTCCAGTACAACGACGGTGTGCCGCACCTAGTGGGATCAGTCATTGCAAAGCAAAGCGGGACATCCCTCGAAGATTTCGCCAGTGAAAACCTCCTGAACCGGATCGGGATCACTGACTTCAGGTGGGAAAAGGCAAAAGATGGATTGAATTTCGGTGCATTCTCGCTCTACCTGACTCCCCGAGACCTGGCTAAAGCAGGCAGGCTACTGGCACAAAACGGCATCTGGGAGGGAGAACAAATCATTGAGTCATCCTGGATCACCCAGGCAACAGACGTACAGTCGGGCTCTGACACTCCGTATGGGTACTATTTCTGGCTGTATCCTGCCATCGAAGGGTATATGATGTATGGTCATGGAGGACAAATTCTTTATGTATGCCCGTCCAAAAGCCTGGTTGTGGTCTACACAGCCTATCCCTACTCAAACGAAATCGTATGGGATGATCCGGTTCAGCTGGCTGAAATCATTTACCGCGCGGCCCTGTAGGGGCAATGAATGCAAATAATGTAGGGGCTGAAAATCAATTCACATTCCATTGCTCACCTTTGTGTAATCCTTTGAGTCCTTCGTGGTAAAATTCTTTTAACAGCCCCTTAAGGTTTGATCAAATTGAAAAACAATGGAACAGAAAAAAAACAATCGGTTTGAACGAATAAACTCAGGTGCAGGGGACTGGCCCCTGATCCTCTTTTTTGCAACCGCAGGGCTTGTAGTCCATTTTATGACCTTTGATAATTTTGAACTGCACAGGGATGCCTACCTCTATTATGCACAAAGCGAACACCTTGCATGGGGTTACTGGTCTGTCCCCCCTTTTACATCCCTGGTAGGGAGGATCGCTACACTGATTTTCGGGAATACGGTTTTTGGTATGCGGCTCTTCCCTACGCTGATTTCAGCCGCCAACATCATCCTCATCGGGATGGCTGTGAAAGAGCTTGGAGGCAGGAAAGCAGCTATAACTTTGGGCAGCCTTGCTTACCTTCTTTCACCTTCTTATCTGCACACCGATTTTCTGTTTCAGCCGGTCTGTTTTGAACATTTTTTCTGGTTGCTATCCGGGTACCTGATCCTGGTCATGATCAAACGAAACAATCCCTCCATGTGGATCTGGCTTGGCGTTGTGTTCGGATTGGGATTCATGAACAAGTATTCTAGCGTATTTTTTTATACAGCATTTGGAATCTCCTTATTGATCTCTCCATACAGGACCCTTTATAAATCAAAATATTTCCTCTTCGCTCTGGCGATCGGGTTTGTCATCATTCTGCCCAACCTGATCTGGCAATACCTGAACAACTGGCCCGTCGCTTTTCATATGGCCGAATTACGCGAATCACAGCTGGTACATGTAAAGCTGTCGGATTTTATTCTTGAGCAGTTCATGATGAATGCACAGGCTGTGTTCTTATGGTTTGGAGCCCTCGTTGTACTGCTTTTCGTGAAAGCGGAACGACAATACAGGCTGTTCGCATTTATCTATCTCCTAATTGTTGCTCTGTTGATGGCTGGTAGCGGAAAATCCTATTATACCCTGGGGGCCTATCCGATTCTGTTTGCATTTGGGGCTTATTTCATCGAAAAGTATTCGAAAAAGTACCTGCCATATGTGTTCAGTTTTCTTGTGATCTGGATGTTTGTGGGGTTTTATATATCTCTTTCGTTTGATGGAATTCCACTGGTCTCTTACGAAAAAGCATTGAAAAAGGATGCCTACCGGTGGGAGGATGGAAAATACCACGACCTGTCGCAGGACATGGCCGATATGACCGGATGGAAAGAACTGGGGGAGGAGATCAGGGATGTCTACCTGGCACTGGAACCGGAACAGCGGGCCAACTGTGATATCTACTGTTACCATTACGGACAGTACGGAGCCGTCATGTTCTATGGGAAAAAAGATCGCCTCCCGCAACCCATCTCATTCAACGGAAGCGCTACCTTTTGGTCACCCGACAGCCTGACCAAAAACTATATGATATGGGTCCATTTTGACCCGGAAAACAGTTTTGATGTAGACAGCCTGCTAACCCACCGATTTGAGAAAGTAACCCTGAAAACAACCATCAACAATCCCAATTTCAGGGAGGATGGAACCCGGATTTTCCTGTGTGAAAAGCCTACTCAAGAGTACATGAACTACTATAAAGTACTTGCGAATGAGAGAAAAAGCAGGTACCGGTAATCAGTTCATGAACAACCAGGCAGGGTATGCCTGCTACCTGTTCACATACTGCAGAAATATCTCTCCATTCCTTATCTCATCAAGGATTCCGGAGTCGTATGCAATAAAAATCGACAACCCCTTCACCACCCTGGTCCCTAAAAATCCTTTTGTCCGCATACTTGGGTATACCAGGGTTCCGCCCAGGGTAACATACGATTTGTAAGAGACTGACAGGGTTCCCTGGTAGGCCCAACGGATAGTCTTCGAAATGAATAGGGAAGGGGAGATAGTGAGAGATTTAGCTGGAATATCGTAAGCAGCCAGAATGAAAAATGCAGTAGGATTTGTTACAAATGTGAGTCCTTCGGAATTTACTGTTGGACTGAGCAGGTGTTTGATCCCCATGGCAAGAGTTCCGTCGTAAAATTTGTAAGCGATACCCAGATCCATGTCGGGTTTAATCTTCATGATTTTCTTCCCCGAATAATCGGGATTGGAAGCCAGTCCGATCAGTTTGTCCGGCTCAAGGTAGGTTGCCGCCAGGGAGAGCCTCGCTCCAAGAAGGATCCAGTGATGCTCTCTTATTTTGAACATCGTTGAATATCCTGCAGAGATATAGTTCTGGGTAAAATAGGAGTATGGATCGTACAGGTAGCTGAAATTCAATACCCCAAAAAGTTTTTTCACCCTGAGACTTGCCGAGGCATAGAGTTGAGGATTTTTCATGTACATTCCTTTGTTGTTCAGGGAAAAAGTTGTGGATACAAGGATCGAGTGCTTCGCCTTACTGACCATCGCCGGGTTGTAAAATCCGGCCAGTTGCCTGTACAAAGTAAAATCCGGTTCAACCTGGGCGACGGTCTTAAACGGATTCAGCAGTCCTACCGCACAACCAGCCAGTATTATGTAGAGTAATTTTTTCATAGTCGATTGATTATGGTAATTGGTCAAGACTGTCAACATTCTGGATCATCTGGAAAAAATAGTCGAACACAGCCGTGAAATGATTCCCCGGATATTCGTATAGTGTTGTGGAGGCACCCTGGCTTTTAAATCCGTTGTAGGTGTCGACTGTGATCTGGTGCGGGATGATCTGATCCGTTACTCCCACATAGAAGAATACCGGTGCATCCGGAACCCATCCTGTATTGGTACAGTTGGCAAGAATACTGTTTCTCATGGTCGCATCACTTCCGGTTTGCACCATCTGAAGGAAGAATGGCTGGAAGATATCAACCGGCTTCTGAGATGGAGCCAGGATGGCATCCATGGAATTCATCACTGGGTAACGCCAGATCTGGTCGTAAGGACGGCTTCCAAGGTAAAACTCATTCAGGGCATAGCATGCCCAGTTGTAAATAGCCAGGAACTTGGTTCCTGTGTTCGGGTTATCGAAGATGTAATTGACAAACTGCAGGTAATCATATGGACCGGTATAGTTGGCGCTCGCTTTCAGGTTTAGGTCTTGGGAATACTCCTCCTGGATGAGTTTATGGGTCCCCAGGCACACGCCTGCTCCTTCGCTCCAGCCTGTGATGAAAAGGTTGTCCTTATATAACAGATTCTGCTGCTGGATGAACTGTTTGGTCGCAAGGATCATATCAACCGAATTTTCGGCCAGCTCCTGCTGCATGGTGTAGGGATGGCTTACATTGTCGGAGACGCCCAGTCCTGCGTAATCGGGGGCACTGACAATATATCCGTGAGAAGCAGCCACGCAACAAAGCAGCCTGACTTCATAGAAGCTTTTTACTTTAGTGGGGGCTTCACCTTTAAATTTGGAAGGTGCATTCTGAATCCCGCCTTCGATGGAACTTTCGGGTAGCAGTGTGCCGTGATGGTACTGCAGCAGGGAGAGAGAGTCGGAGGTCTGAGGGACAATGATAAGCCCGGATAAGAGAATAGGATTGCCCTTGTAGATGGATGAATAGGTAACAGTATAATAATCAATAGTATACTCCATTAACGGACGCATGTCATGTTCGGTGTCAAGCGCATTCAACTCTTCAATGGTCAGGGTTCCAACTTTTTCAAAAGAAAGAAGAGTACCCCGAGGTGCAGTGGGCGCTGTTGGTTCGCTTTTCTTGCAACCGGCCAGTACAGCAATTAGGAAAAGAACAAAGAGCAGCTTTTTCATGGTATAATTAATTTATCCAAATTGAAACAAAGATAATCAGAAGAGGCTGTTTTTCATGCGAAATAATGAAATGAGCTATAACTGCCTTACAACGATATCAACATACACCGGCAGATGGTCTGAAAACCCTCCCTTGTACCTGGGCCCAAGAAATGTTCGTTTTGGTTTTTTATCCAGGTAACGAAGGTCATCTTCCAGCAGGAACGGGGGTTTAAAGATCCGAACTGATCTGGGATCTGCATACAGCCTGTTTTGATTGTCGAGAAGGTTGCCCGAAACGATGAACTGATCAAGTAAACCCCAGTGTTCCCTGAATTTGTGACTTCCCTCCCTACCGGCTTTCAGGTACATTATATTGACAAGATCATTGGGTTTGAGTCCGGAAGTATCAAGACGTGCTCCCACTATAGTTTTCAGGCTTTCATTCTCCGGCTCATCATTAAAGTCGCCCATGATTAAAATATAAGGATACGCGATACGCGATACGGGATAGGCGATACGCGATGCGGGATCAGGGATCTCCCCCTCCCTTGTTGGGGAGGGGGCCGGGGGGTGGGGTTGCCGGAACAATGAATCCACTTTCTCCCTCAACACTGCTGCTACATAGTTCCTCCGGGGCGCCGAGACAGCCACTCCTCCACGTCTCGAAGGCCAATGGTTGACGAAGAGATGAATAGTGTCAGTGCTGAGAAGCAACCCTTTGGTATAGAGAATCTCACGTGTTTTTACGACGGTGTCGAATGGGAACCGGATGGTGATCCACTCACAGTGCATTGGTTCAAATCTATCCGGTCTGTAAAGCATGGCTACATCAATCCCACGCCTGTCGGGAGAGTCACGGTGGATTATCCGGTAACCAATTGACTTAAGTGGCGAATAATAGATCAATTTGTTCAGGACATACCGGTTCTCCACTTCACACATACCAATTATGGCAGGCGGATTCCACTCTCCTGCGGTAAGGATTGTTTTAGCCACGTGCGAAATCTTTGTTTGCAGCTTTGTATAGGTCCAGTGCATAGCTCCGCCACTGGTAAAAGCTTCATCGGTTGTGATCGAGTCATCTTTGTAATCAAAAAGATTTTCGAGATTCCAGAAGAGAATCCTGACATTTTGACCCGTTTTTAGACTGCTATCTGCTTCGGCACAATTTTCGGTAAGGATCGGTTGAGGTTGTGCCAACAGCAAATGGCTTGTAAGCAACCCTGCAATTAAAAGTACCCAGACAAATCTGCTGATGCGTTTCATAACATTGGTTGTTTGGTGAAAATCTCTGAATTGTTCCGTGCAACTAAGAGAATTTTTTCCTGTTAATCAGGGAAAGGAGCAGAAGGTTATATGTCGGGTTAATTTTTTTAACGAATCTTTAACATGATTGTTAACAGTTTTTAACAGGAGGATTGCACTTTCACCTGGTGATGCCCGTTAACATAACGAATCAATTTTTATAGATATGAAGAAGATAGCAGCTCTGTTTCTGGTAGCCCTTGCAGGTGGAGCAGTGGCGATAGGATTGTTCTTCCTGATTGAGAAGAAAGGACCGGTTTATGCTGATATTCCGGTGACAGTTCCGGTTCAGCAGGTAAATTTATCCACCTCTGCACCGATGAATATTCCTGATTTTGAAGCAGCTGCAGAAATGACAATCCATGCGGTGGTACATATCAAGACCCGGTTTCAGCGGAAAAGTATTGTGTATGATGATTTCTTTGAATTCTTCAACTTCAGGGGAGGAACTCCAAGAGAACAGGTTTTCCCATATGAAGCCATGGGGTCGGGGGTGATCATTTCCCCGGATGGATATATTGTAACCAATAATCATGTAGTCCAGGATGCCAATGAGATCACAGTAACACTGAACGATCGCCGGATCTATAATGCAATAATCGTAGGAAGTGATCCGAGTACCGATATCGCCCTGATCAAGATTGACCAGAGGAACCTGCCATTCCTCTCCTACGGAAACTCAGACGCAGTGAAAATAGGGGAGTGGGTGCTCGCTGTCGGGAATCCGTTTAACCTGACCTCTACCGTTACAGCCGGTATTGTCAGTGCCAAAGCCCGCAATATCAATATCCTTGGGTCGCAGGGAGCGATCGAATCCTTTATTCAGACAGATGCAGCAGTAAATCCGGGCAACAGCGGCGGCGCGCTGGTCAATACACGGGGCGAACTGATCGGCATTAATGCAGCTATTGCCAGCGGAACAGGTTATTACCAGGGATATTCATTTGCTATTCCGGCCAATATCGCACGAAAAGTAGTGGATGATTTAATGCAATACGGGAAGATTCAGCGAGCATACTTTGGTATCTATTACCGGGAAGTTGACGATCAGATGGCCAGGGAGCAGGGTTTGGAAAGCCCAAAGGGAATCTACATCGAGGAGGTGGTTGAAGGTGGGTCCGCGGCTAAAGGAGGGATTCGGAACGGTGATATTATTCTTCAACTGGGAAAATCACCTGTCAACAGAAAATCAGAGCTGACCGAGTTCATGGGGCAACACAATCCTGGCGACAATGTAGCAGTAAAGGTATGGCGAGGCGGGGAGATCATGGATATGCAGGTTACACTGCACAGTCGGGAAGAGACCCCAGCTGCGGTAAATGACGATA
>CALCGJ010000234.1 GCA_937900965.1 uncultured Bacteroidota bacterium
GGCCGATAAAATAGATAGTGATTTAACCCGTTAACTAACTATCACCTATATTTGCATGGATATCGGTTATTGATGAAAAAACTCGACCTCTTCATCCTGAAAACCTACCTTGGACCACTGGTCCTTACCTTTTTCATCGCCCTCTTCATCCTGCTGATGCAGTTTCTGTGGAAGTATGTCGACGACCTGGTTGGAAAAGGGTTGGAGTGGTACATCATATTCAAACTGCTCTTCTACGCATCCTCCACATTCGTCCCCCTGGCTCTACCCCTGGCGATCCTGCTCTCATCCTTGATGATGTTTGGAAATATGGGGGAACACTACGAGCTGGTATCCATCAAAGCGGCCGGAATCTCTCTCCGACGTATCATGATGCCGCTGGTACTTGTCTCCTTCCTTATCAGTGGAATTGCATTCTATTTTGCCAACACTATTTTGCCAAAGGCCAATCTCAAATTCCTCTCCCTGCTCTATGATGTCAGATCTAAAAAGCTGGCTTTCAATCTAAAAAACGGTGTGTTTTACGACGGCATCGAGGGGTATGTGATCCGGGTTGGAAAAAAGGAAAAAGATGGGAACACCATTCGTGATGTGATGATTTACGACCACACCAAACATCAGGGAAACGTATCACTGACAACCGCCAAATGGGGTAAAATGGAGCTGTCTCTCGACAAAAAGTACCTGATTTTCAAGCTTTACGACGGCATGAACTATGAAGAGCGAACCGACCTGCGCAGGCATGTGGTTACCCGCCCTTTCCAGCGAACGAAATTCAGGGAACAGCATCTCCTGTTTGATCTCTCCGCATTCCAGCTTTCCAGAACCGATGAAGCCCTCTTTAAAAAGAACTACGAAATGCAGAATGTAAAGAGCCTTCTTGTCTCCATCGATTCGATGAATAATGAAGTGCTGCGCCAGCGGGAGACATACCACAAATCACTCCAGTCCAATTACACGTTCTTTTCACATACCGACTCCACACTTACCGTATCAACCGATACCCTGCAGGAGTTTCAAAACGCCATCCTGTTGAACTTTAATCGCGACGACTGGTACTCCATCTGCCAATCGGCCAATGCAAACTCACTCTCGATGAAAGAGAGTATCGAAATGCATGAAAGGAACCTGTACGGGAAGTCGAAACTCCTCCACAAGCATCAGATCGTGATGCAGAAGAAGTTCACCTTCTCCATTGCCTGTTTTCTTCTCTTTTTTATCGGAGCTCCACTGGGAGCCATCATTCGGAAAGGGGGCCTGGGAATGCCAGCAGTAGTGGCAACCCTCTTTTTTGTTCTCTTCTGGATCGTCTCCTTTACTGGCGAGAAATATACAGCCGAAGGCGTGCTGCCAGCCTGGCAGGGAATGTGGATCGCACCGTTGATGCTGCTACCCATTGGCATCTTCCTCACATATAAAGCGACCATTGATGCTACACTGTTCGATGTGGATTCATGGTTAAGATTCCTTCAGAAGATCCTGCGAATCAAAACGAAACAGACCTTATGAAGATCCTGGTGATTTGCAATAAATCCCCATATCCTCCCCGGGAAGGAGGTCCCATAGCAATGAATATGATCGTGGAGGGACTTATCAGCGAGGGTCATACCGTGAAAGTGCTGGCGGTCAATTCCTTTAAATATAATATTAACCCCGAAGATATCCCTTCATCTTACAGGGAGAAAACAGGGATTGAGCTGATCGATGTTGATCTCCGGATTAAGCCATGGCAAGCCTTTCTGAATCTCTTCACTGGCCGTTCCTATCATGTGGAACGCTTCATCTCCTCCAATTTCAGGAAGCGACTGATCGAAGTCTTACAATCAGACAGGTATGACATCGTGCAGATGGAGACTCTCTTTATGGCACCTTACCTCTCAACAGTGAGAGCCAATTCGGATGCCAAAGTGGTCTTACGGGCCCATAACATCGAACACCTGGTCTGGGCGCGGGTGGCAGAAGGAACACATAACCCATTGAAACGCCGCTACATCAGTCATCTCGCTTCAACCCTGCGACGCTACGAACAGGCGATGATTCCAATATTCGATGGTATCGCTGCCATTACGGAGAAAGATGCTGAATATTTCAGTAGGCAGTTGGCAGTTGGCAGTGGGCAGTTGGCAGTGATTCCTTTCGGCATCGACATTCAGAACATCCCGCAGCCCGTTCCCTCTCCCGACCCGGTCTCTCTCTTCACCATCGGAGCAATGAACTGGATCCCAAATGAGGAGGGGGTCAGGTGGTTTCTGCACCATATCTGGCCGGAGGTGCACAAAGAGTTCCCCTCTCTTAAATACTACCTGGCCGGCAGAGAGATGCCTGGCTGGATGCAACGTATCTCTTTTCCAAACGTAGAGGTACTCGGAGAGGTACCTGATGCCCGGGAATTTATGGACGCTCATGGAATCATGATCGTTCCGTTGCTTTCGGGAAGCGGCATCCGGATAAAAATCATCGAAGGGATGGCTGCCGGGAAACCTGTCATCTCCACATTGATTGGAGCCGAAGGAATCGAATATACAAACGGGAAGAACCTCCTTATCGCTAATGCCTCCTGCGAATTTATCGACATGATATCCCTATGTATCAGCGACATGGACCGTTGTATTAAGGTGGGCGAGGATGCCAGAAAACTGATTGATACAACATATGACCGCCAATTGATCATCCAAAAACTGGTCACATTTTATAAACAACTGTCCGGGTAACCCACTTTTTTTTATTTTTGTCCGGCCGAACCTACCTGCATGAAGTTATTTTTTCTTTTACCACGAGTACCGTATCCTACTGAGAAAGGCGATAAGCTAAGAGCATTTCATCAGATCGCTCACCTTGCGAAAAAACATGAAATTATCATCTGTGCCCTTAACGAAGGAGTGCTGCATGAGGATGCCATACCTGTTTTGAGCAAATACGCCACTGCTGTACATATCATCCCGATCTCCAAATCGACCATCTTCAGTAATATCATCAGAGCGCTTTTCACCGGCAAACCCCTCCAGGTTGGATACTACTATAATAAAAGCACGGAAAAGATCATCCATGGATTGATCGACAAATACAAGCCTGATCATATTTTCTGCCAGCTGATACGCATGGCTGAATATGTAAAAGATCTTCCGTTGCCGAAAACCCTTGATTACCAGGATGTATTTTCAAAAGGGGTGGAACGCCGGCTGGCCAGCTCATCCATTTTCTTACGTCCATTCCTGAAACTGGAGTACCAGCGGATGCTCGATTCGGAACGGATGGCTTTCGACCGTTTCGACAATAAGATAATTATCTCATACCCTGATCGTGAACTCATCCCGCATCCGGATCGGGAGAAGATCGTCGTTGTAGCCAATGGTGTTGATACAACTTTTTTTCACCCGCTCGAACGAGACAAGGAGTATGACCTGGTCTTCACAGGAAACATGAGCTATCCGCCCAATATACATAGCTGCGAATTCCTTGTGAACAAAATTTTACCCCTGGTTCTTGAGAAAAAACCCGGATTGAACGTGTTGGTCGCCGGCGCCAACCCCACAATGCGGGTACAGGTTCTGCGCTCGCCCCAGGTTGAGATCAGTGGTTGGGTTCCCGACATGCGGGAGGCTTATGCTCAGGCAAAGATCTTCATAGCCCCGATGCAGCTTGGCACCGGACTGCAGAACAAACTCCTGGAAGCAATGGCCATGAAAATCCCCTGCATTACCTCTCCCCTGGCTAACCAGGCACTAAATGCATTGCCAGGTGAAGAGATCCTGATAGGAGACACACCCCGGGACTATGCCGATCATATCATCATGTTACTGGAAAACCCGTTACTGGCCAATTCCATAGCTGAGAAAGGGTACCAGTTCATCCTGAAGAAATACTCCTGGGAAGCTGAGACAGCCAAGATTGAGGCACTGATTACAGGGTCATGGAGTCATGGAGTCACGGGGTGATGAAGGTGATGAAGCACAGGGCTCTGGGCTCAGGGCTCAGGGCACAGGGCTCAGGGCTCTGAGCACAGGGCTCAGGGCACAGGGCTCAGAAATTAAGAAATAT
>CALCGJ010000235.1 GCA_937900965.1 uncultured Bacteroidota bacterium
ACCGGATCATTACTCCTGAGTCAAGGGTTGACCCGTCAAAATATCCCATAATGCCCGAATAATATCCCCGGTTGTAATTTTCAACTTCACGGATGATCTCTATGGTTCTGTTTTTAGGTGCGCCGGTAACCGATCCGGCGGGTAGCATCCGGAAGAGGATATCCCCGATATGAGATGAATAATCGGGGGGAAGAGTCCCTGTGATCATTGAACTTGCTTGCAGTAGTTTAGTGAAGTTAGTGGATATCTCTTCAATATATCTGAATTTCTCAACACAAACCTCTTTGGCCACAAGGTTAAGATCATTCCTGATCAGATCGACAATCGTATAATGTTCTGCCAACTCTTTCGGATTGTTAAGCAGGATTGATTCAGCATTGGGAATCGAGGCATCAATGGTCCCTTTCATAGGATAAGATGAGATAACACCCTCATTTATCCGGATGAAAATTTCAGGAGAAAATACAACGAATGCATTGGGCATTAGTAATTTATATCTGGCATGACTGCGAAAAAAAATATCAGCTAGAGATAGTTCTGTTTCAATTTTCGTGGGACATGTCAGGTTTACCAGGTATGAGTTTCCAGCTTTTATATGAGCCATGATACGCTCGAATGACTCCAGATAATCATCCATTGATATGGGTGTTCTGCTGAAGCTGAACCGGAAGGCATCAGTGGCAGGTGGGTTGAAGTTTCTTCTGTCGTGAATCTGATACAGAATACCTGCCTCAAGAGCCTCTTCGGGTGTATAAACCAGTGGTTTCAGAAGGTCAAAATCGATGACGAAGAGAAAAGGCTCCAACCGTGATCCCAATTCATTCATCCGCTTGAACCCAGCCGGTATCATATATCCGAATATTCGTAATTTTGATGCAATGTTACCTAATTTTCAGATGGCTTCCAACACCCGGATACTGATCATCGACAACAACGACTCTTTCACATTCAACCTCCTGCAACTGGTTGAGGAGGGTGGCGGCAACTCATGTGATGTGGTGGGATCGGATAACATTGATCCCGGATTTGTTTCCGGATATGATAAGCTCCTTATCTCTCCGGGCCCGGGATTGCCTGCCGATTTTCCGGGGATGTGCGAGGTGATCCGGCGCTTTGGTGCCACGAAAGATATCCTTGGTATATGCCTGGGACACCAGGCAATAGCAGTTGAATTTGGTGGAAAGCTGGTAAATATGCCATGGGTGAAGCATGGCATGACCACAAGGTTACAGATCCTGGTCAATGACGAAATCCTTTTCGACGGAGTAGATGAGAGGAGTCCCGTTGGCTTATATCACTCCTGGACCATTGATCCTGAAACCTTGCCGGATTGTCTGGAGGTCACTGCCGTCAGTGAAGAGGGGTCTATCCTTGGAATTCGTCACAAGCACTTCAACGTCAGAGGATTTCAGTTTCACCCTGAGTCTTTTATGACACCTGCAGGTAAGCAGATGATACAAAACTGGTTAACCCACACATGACAATCCAACAGTTTAACAGGCATTCCTGCGGTCACGAACCTATTTTAAGTTCTGAAAATACGATTCTTAATTCGGTACTATTCATTTTGTTACTCTTCCTTGTATCGTGTTCCGGAGGATTCGATCCTGCAGATGAAAGCCGTGTTTTCCGATACAATGAAGCGGCAAACATCTCTTCTCTCGACCCGGCATTTGCCCGTGACCAGGCTACGATCTGGGCTACCCATCAACTGTTTGAAGGGTTGGTCCAGCTGAATGATCAGTTGGAAATCCTGCCCTGTATTGCACACTCCTGGGAAATTGCTGATGATGGAATGTCTTATAGGTTTTTTCTTAGAAGAGATGTGACATTTCATAACGACCCCTGTTTTCCGGAAGGGGAGGGGAGATTGGTAACAGCAGGCGACTTCGTATTCAGTTTCAACAGGATCAAGGATCCCGCGACTGCATCAGCAGGGGCATGGATATTTAATTATACAGACGACCTGCAACCCTTCCTTGCACCAAATGATTCCACGCTGGTTATACGGATGGCAAAGCCCTTTCCTCCCTTCCCGGGGCTCCTCTCCATGCCATACTCTTCGGTCATCCCCAGAGAAGCAATCAGTTATTATGGTCCCAATTTCAGACAACATCCCGTAGGTACCGGACCATTCCGGTTCGGCTATTGGAAAGAGGGCGTTAAGCTTGTATTGACACGAAATCCGGCTTATTTCGAGTGGGAAGGAGGAAAACAGCTCCCATTCCTCGAAGCCGTCTCGATCACTTTTCTTGCTGACAAGCAGGCGGCTTTTCTGCAGTTTGTGCAAGGGAAGCTCGATTTTATGTCCGGGATAGATCCAAGCTACAAAGACGAACTCCTGAGCAGGGATGGCCGTTTGAATCCGAAATACACGAACCGGTTCCGGATGATATCCCAGCCCTATCTCAATACGGAGTACCTTGGAATATTGGTTGATTCAACTTCCGGGAAGGTACGGAAGAACCCGTTATTCAGCAGGCTGATCAGGCAGGCTATCAATTATGCATTCGACAGAGGCAAAATGATCCTGTACCTGCGAAATAACATTGGGACTCCCGGCATCTATGGAATGATACCACCAGGCATGCCTGGCTTTGATACCTCCCGGATATATTTTGATTTCCAGCCCGAACTTGCTCGAAAACTTATTAAACAGGCGGGCTATTCATCAGTATCAGAGATGCCGGCAATTACACTTGTTTCAACTCCTGATTATCTGGATATCTGTAAGTACATCCAGCATCAGGTGGCAGAAATTGGCATTGAAATGGAGATAGAGGTAAGTCCCCCCGCAGCCATGAGGGAGATGAAGGCCATGGCGAAGTTGCCCTTCTTCAGAGCCTCCTGGATTGCTGATTATCCTGATGCTGAGAATTATCTCTCTCTGTTCTATACTCCGAACTTCGCTCCACGGGGGCCCAACTACACCCACTACAGCAACGCTGAATTTGACAGGCTTTTCGAAGAGTCAATGACAATCCAGGAAGAATCGGCAAGGCTTGACACCTACAGGAAGATGGAGCAGGTGATGATGCAGGATGCCCCGGTTGTAGTCCTCTACTACGACCAGGTGCTGAGATTTGTCTGGAACAATGTACATGGATTGGGTGGGAATCCGATGAACCTGCTGACGTTAAAACGGGTCTACAAAGATTAACAGCTACTGTTTTGAATTCTTTAAGCTCAACAGCTTCTATGAATCTATAGCAATTCGACTGTTAACTGATCCCAGGCAAGGGATATTGTGGGAGGGAGTTCCGGTTCAACGTTGGAATACAATCCCATCTGGTGACTGATATGAGTCACAAAACCTCT
>CALCGJ010000236.1 GCA_937900965.1 uncultured Bacteroidota bacterium
GTACCCTGAGCCGGAATCGAACCGGCACGGGAATTACCCCACTGGTTTTTGAGACCAGCGCGTCTACCTATTCCGCCATCAGGGCATTTTTCTCTCCCTCCCTGGGGGAGGGCCAGGGAGAAGGCCTTTCACCAAGGGGGAAAGTTGGGGGTGGGGTTTCCCATGACAAAAGTACATATTCCACAGATATTTCCAAAACAACATATTCCCACACGATATCAATTATTTTACTACCTTTGGACGAATTCTGATACCACCTGGGAATGCCTCAATTCCTTTCTCTTTCAGACAGGCATTGGCTAAATTGTTCTCCCAAAGAAGGCCCGGAATTAAACCGGGCCTGAAAATGCCCTGAAAAAAGGAGTTTTAATGAGGCAGTTAGTCATCACCAAGCAGCTTACTAACCGGGAAACTGCTTCAATGGATAAATATTTGCAGGAGATTGGCAAAGTTGACATGATCTCTGTAGAAGAAGAGGTGCTGCTTGCCCAGCAGATCCGTTCGGGCGATCAGGAGGCATTGCACAAGCTTACCAGGGCTAACTTGCGGTTTGTTGTCTCTGTATCCAAACAGTATCAAAACCGTGGATTAAGTCTTTCCGACCTCATCAACGAAGGGAATCTCGGGCTGATGAAGGCTGCAAAACGGTTTGATGAAACACGTGGATTTAAATTCATCTCTTATGCGGTGTGGTGGATCAGGCAGGCTATCCTTCAAGCGCTGGCAGAACAGTCGCGTATTGTCCGGCTGCCATTGAATAAGATTGGATCGATCAGCAAGATCCATCGTGCAAACGTGGTTTTTGAACAACAATTTGAGCGGGACCCCGAAGTTTCTGAAATGGCTGGAATACTGGATATCTCTGAGCATGAGGTTAAGGAGTGCATGAAAAATTCAGGACGTCATCTCTCCATTGATGCCCCCTTGATTCAAAATGAAACGATCACAATGTGTGATACGATCCAGGGTGATGAAAATACCCGGCCCGACAAGGGGTTGCTGATCGAATCACTGAGAATTGAGATAGAGCGGGCTGTTGCCTCCCTTACAGCAAGGGAGGCAGAAGTAATCCGTTCCTTTTATGGATTGAACGGAACCCCTTTGCTAACCTCTGAAGAAATTGCCGAACGATATGATCTGACTCGTGAACGAGTCCGGCAGATCAAAGAAAAGGCAATCAGAAAACTCAAACATCTTTCCCGTTCTTCAGTTCTGAAAACATACCTGTAATTAATATACTGTGTTTTTGAACCCTGTGTTCACATTAATTCTTGCATCCTTGCAATGAATCCCGTATTTTTGACAGGCAAATCCAAAGAGTAAATACATGGCAGCAAAGGTCAAGATCTTCGCAGGAAGAACATCCAAATACCTTGGTGAGAAAATAGCCCAGGCATATGGCACTGAACTTGGAAAAATGTCGGTTATCAGCTTTGCCGATGGTGAGTTTCAACCCTCTTTTGATGAGAATATCCGTGGGACCGATGTTTTCCTTATCCAATCTACGTTCACTCCCGCCGACAACCTGATGGAGCTGCTGATGATGATCGATGCAGCCCGTCGTGCCTCAGCACGGACTATCGTTGCTGTGATTCCCTATTTCGGTTTTGCCCGTCAGGACCGCAAAGACAAACCCCGGGTCTCCATCGCCTCCAAACTGGTGGCCAACCTGCTTATGGCTGCCGGCGTAAACCGTATCATCACTCTCGACCTGCATGCTGACCAAATCCAGGGCTTTTTCGACGTACCTGTCGATCACTTGTATGCCTCATCTGTTTTTATCCCCTATATCAAGACACTCCATCTTGATAACCTCACGTTCGCCTCCCCCGATACCGGCGGTACACGACGTGCCGGATCTTATGCCAAATTTTTCCACACCGATTTCGTCATTTGTTACAAGCACCGTGCAAAACCCAATGAAATTGCTAAAATGGCACTTTTGGGAGATGTGAAAGGAAAAAATGTGATTCTTCTCGACGATATTGTGGATACCGGTGGAACACTGTGTAAGGCTGCTAAAGTGCTGATGGAAAATGGAGCTGACTCAGTCCGTGCCATGATCACCCATCCCCTTCTCTCAAGTAATGCTTTAGAAAATATTGAGAACTCAACCCTTGAAGAATTAATTGTTACCGATACTATCCCGTCTCAAAAAGAGAGCCCCAAAATAAAGATTATAACAACAGCCGATCTCTTCGCCGAAGTGATCAACCGCCTGAAAAAGAAGGAATCTATCTCCTCCCTGTTTAAGTTCTAACGTTTTTTTTCATACCTTTGCGGCCCCGAAAAGGGTGGTGCAGTGGTGCCATGGTGCAATAGTGAATGAATTATATTATCTGGCATCCGGCATCTGGCATCATTAAAAAATACTAATAACCTAAATTTTAACCAATTATGAAACAGGTATCATTGAGCGGTTCTCTGAGAGAGAACGTAGGGAAAAAAGATGCCAAAAATCTTCGCAGGGAATTTAAAGTACCCTGTGTAATGTACGGCGGAAAAGAGCAGATTCATTTTCTAACCGATGAAAAGATCTTCTCAAAGATTATCTTTACTCCGGAGGTGTATATCATCAAGCTAACCATCAATGGAGTAGAACACAACACTATTATCCAGGATATACAGTACCACCCAGTTACCGACCGTATTCTGCATGTGGATTTTCTGGAGGTATCCGATGACAAACCCATCACAATCGCCGTCCCGGTGAATCTAAATGGAACAGCACAGGGAATATTGAAAGGCGGACGACTGATCACAAAATCCAGGAAATTGACAATCCGTGCCCTGCTAAATGATCTCCCGGATGTGATTGATGTCAACATCTCTAACCTCGAAATTGGAGACTCCATCAAAATCTCTGATCTGCTTCGCGATAATATTGAATTCCTTGATGCACCCAGAAACGTGGTTGTTGGAGTCCGTTCAGCCAGAGCTGTAATAGAGATAGAAGATACTGTTGAAGAGGGAGCTGAAGAGGGAGCCGAAGAGGGTGCCGAAGGAGCTGACGCTGAGAAGCAAAAGGAAGATTAGAAGGCCTTTAGCACTGATGGAGAGTCTATCATGAACGAAGTGAATCCATCATGAAATACCTTATCGTTGGCCTTGGCAATATCGGTGACGAGTATGCTGATACCCGCCACAACATCGGATTTATCGTGGCTGATGCCCTGGCATTGTCGTTAAAAGCCGGTTTTTCTTCCGATAGGCATGCCTCGGTGGCAAAAGGAAAGCTCAAAGGCCGCTCAATAACCATCATCAAGCCTACCACCTTCATGAACCTGAGTGGTAAAGCAATCAGGTTTTGGATGAATAAAGAAAAAATTCCACCTGAGAATATCCTTGTGATCGCCGACGACCTGGCACTGCCTCTCGGCACCCTGCGCATGCGGAAAAGAGGGAGTGACGGTGGACACAACGGCCTTATCAGCATCATTGAAACACTTCAGACAATTGATTTCTCAAGACTTCGTGTGGGAATAGGCAACGACTTCGCAAAAGGTTACCAGGTAGATTATGTATTGGGCCGGTGGACAAAGGAGGAAGAAAAGGTGCTGATTCCAAGGATCGAAACCGCGGTTGAAATGATCCAAAGCTTCGTGTTACAGGGAGTGGACCGGGCGATGAATCTCTATAATTCGTAAATCGTAGATCGTCATTCGTAATTGGTCAGATCCATCCCATCAACCAGTAATAGGCGATTGCCACCCACTCCCGAAGGATAATTAACTCGTATTGCAGGTAATTCCAGAGCCGGTAACGCAATGCCAGGTTCTCACCCACATCAGGCACCCAATTCCGTCCCCCCAGTTTTTTTGATGAAAACAAGAGATCTGATTCAAGGTCCCGCTCAAACGCCGGGACTCCATCCACGTGTTTGAAACCTGCCTTCTCAAAAGTCAGAACAGAGCGGTAGAGATGGGTTGGGGAAGTAATAAGCAAGATACGATCCGAAAGATTAAGGTCAAAGGTCGAGGGTCGAGGGTCGAGGGATGAAGAATCTGAATTCGAAATTTGTAATTCGTATTTTGTAATTAATTCCTTGACTAAAAGTGCTTCTGCACGCGTGTTCATCCCCGAGTCTTCGAGCAGGATACGCTCAGGAGCAATCCCCCTGACGACGAGTTCCTGCTTCATCTGGTTCACCGAACTTAAACTATCCTCCCTGTCGCCGGGCAACGCAACAATGATTTTTGCGTTCGGGAACTGTTTACCTGCTTTTGCTCCATAATAGGTGCGCATAAGGCCGCTTTCACTTGGGATTCCTCCTCCTCCAAGAACCACGATATATTCAGGAATTCCAGTGATTGCAGATTTCGCGATTCCCATATTGTACCTGATCCAGAATGGGGCAGAGGTAAAAGCCAGAATGATCATGACAAGTGAAACACTTCCCAGGACGATCAGTATCATCTTGACAATCCGACAAACTCTATGCAGTACTCCCCTCACAAACTATTCATTCACTAGTTAACTTTTCAACTCTCACACTCTCACACTCTCATACCCTCATACCCTCATACTTCCTTCCTCCCTACCTCCCTACTTACCTACCTACCTTCTCCCTCAGCACTCCCTGAACTTCACTGATACTTATCCGCTCCTGCAGCATCGTATCCCTGTCGCGGATCGTCACCATGTTGTCTTCAAGTGTCTGGTGGTCGATGGTGATACAATAGGGTGTCCCCAGTGCATCCATCCGGCGGTAACGCCGTCCGATGGTATCCTTCTCTTCATAGAAACAACGGTAATCGTACTTCAGTGAATTCATGAGTTCACCAGCCTTTTCAGGAAGCCCGTCTTTCTTAATCAGTGGCAGGATCGCGACTTTGATCGGAGCCAGTTGGGCCGGAATACCCAGTACTACCCTTTCCGATCCGTCATCCAGCTTCTCTTCACGGTACGAGTTACTCAGGACAGCCAGGAATGTCCGGTCGAGACCGATTGAGGTCTCAACAACATAAGGTATATAACTCTCATTTACTTCATGGTCGAAATACTGTAATTTTTTTCCTGAAAACTCCTGGTGAGCGCCCAGGTCAAAATCGGTTCGGCTGTGAATGCCTTCCAGTTCTTTAAATCCTATCGGGAATTCAAACTCGATATCGGACGCTGCATTCGCATAGTGAGCCAACTTGTCGTGGTCGTGAAACCGGTACTTTTCAGCCGGGATACCCAGAGAAAGATGCCATTTCATCCGCTCCTCTTTCCAGTATTGATACCACTTCATCTCTTCGCCGGGGCGAACGAAAAACTGCATCTCCATCTGTTCAAACTCCCGCATCCGGAAGAGAAACTGCCGGGCTACTATCTCGTTGCGGAATGCTTTCCCGATCTGGGCAATGCCAAAAGGAATCTTCATCCGGGCCGACTTCTGAACATTCAGGAAGTTCACGAAAATGCCCTGGGCAGTCTCCGGTCGGAGATAGATCGCATTGGCATCTTCATTCACAGATCCCATCTGAGTGGAGAACATCAGGTTGAATTGCCGAACGTCGGTCCAGTTTCGGCTTCCGGAAATGGGACAAACAATTCCAAGTTCCTCTATCAAAAGCTTTACATCAACCAGGTCATCCCTTTCAAGAGCCGGATAAAAGCGTTGCTTTATATCATCAATTTTCTTCAGATTCTCCTGCACCCTTGGATTGGTTTCACGGAACATCTTTTCATCAAATGTCTCACCAAACCGTTTGGCAGCTTTATTTACCTCCTTTTCGATCTTATCTTCAATCTTCAGGATAAAATCCTCAACAAGCACATCAGCCCGATAACGCTTTTTGGAGTCTTTGTTATCGATCATCGGATCGTTGAAGGCATCGACGTGCCCGGAAGCTTTCCAAACCGTTGGATGCATGAAGATAGCGGTGTCGAGTCCCACGATATCATCACGGTATTGAACCATCGACTTCCACCAGTACTCTTTTATGTTATTCTTCAGCTCCACCCCGAAAGGACCGTAGTCGTAAACAGCGCTTAATCCGTCATAAATCTCACTTGAAGGGAAAACGTACCCATACTCTTTGGCATGGGCTATAATCTTCTTGAAAAGTTCTTCGTTGCTAGCCATACCGCAAAATTAATGAAAAAGGGATTAGGGATTAGCGATTAGCGAATAGGGAATAGGTATTATTTGTCATAATGAACCCTCTTTTTCTTAATTTGGCTTCGCTGAAGTCAGTGTTGCTTCGGTTCGAATTTCCACCGACTATGAAAACCTCCCGCCGAAATTTCCTGAAAACCGCTGCAGCCGGTATGGCAGCAGTTGGACTGGCTGACATCAGCAGCCTGGCCTCTAACCAATCTTCTTCCCTGAAACTGCCCGAACCGGCCCGGGAGGGTCAAAGTGTGATGGGGCTCACCTGCGAACCGTTGAAAACGGTCAGGATCGGTCTCATTGGGCTTGGAATGCGTGGTATGGAGGGGGTGGAAAGACTTCTTAATGTGGAGGGTGTTGAGATTGTTGCGGTTTGCGATGTTGTCCCCAGCAGGGTGATGAAAGCAAAGAAGATAGTCACGGATAAGGGAAGGAAAGAACCGGCCGGTTATTCTTCCGGGGAGGATGACTGGATGAAACTGTGTGAACGTGATGATGTAGACCTTGTATATAGCTGTACCCCGTGGTCACTGCATACCCCAAACGCTGTTTATGCCATGAATCACGGAAAGCATGCAGCTATTGAAGTGCCTGGTGCCACCACATTGGAGGAGTGCTGGGAGCTGGTCAACACGGCCGAAAAAACGCAGCGTCACTGCATGATGCTGGAAAACTGCTGCTACGACTTCTTCGAGCTGGCTACCCTCAACATGGCTCGCAACGGGGTGTTCGGCGACATTATGCACGCCGAAGGCGCCTACATCCACGACCTCCGCTGGCTTAAATTTGACAAGATCAACGGCTACTGGAATATGTGGCGACTGCAATACAGTAAATGGAAAAACGGTAACCTTTATCCTACACACGGCCTCGGACCGGTGGCACAAATCATGGACATCAACCGGGGCGACCGCTTTGAGTACCTGACATCCATGTCCACCAACCAGGTTGGAATGAGCCTTTATGCCCGGGAGAAGTTCGGTGCCGACAGCCCGGAAGCAAGGCAACGTTATACCCTGGGTGATATGAATACAACCCTGGTTCGGACATTCGGAGGGAAGACCATCATGATCCAGCATGACACTACTTCTCCCAGACCCTATAGTCGTATTCATCTGCTCAGTGGGACAAAAGGTGTCGCCCGTAAATGGCCATCCCAGAAAATTGCTTTGGAACCTAATGCTCACAAATGGCTAAAACAAGAGGAATTCAAGGAGTTAATGAATGAGTGGGAGCATCCTCTTTCCAGAGAGATCGGCGAAAAAGCCAGGGAGGTAGGAGGCCATGGGGGGATGGACTTCATTATGGATTACCGGCTGATATACTGCCTGCGAAACGGCCTGCCCCTTGATCAGGATGTCTACGACGCAGCCACCTGGTCATCAATCGTAGAGCTGAGCGAAATCTCTGTAAATAATCGCAGCAATTCCATCTCGGTTCCCGATTTTACCCGCAGCGCCTGGGAGACTGCAAAGCCATGGGGGATTGTGACGGTGGGATAGAAGACACAGGGCACAGGGCACAGGGCACAGGGCACAGGGCACAGGGCACAGGGCACAGGGCTCAGGGCGCTTGGTTACAGATAGGGGGCGTTATTTCTTTTTCGACAGTTGATCAATTTCCTTGTCGAGTTCATCCCAATCGCCGAAATTCAGCTTTTCAGCATACTCCCTGTCCCTCCCTTTAACCATCAGAGATAGGGCCATAATCATGCTGGTGATCAGGATGACATAGAGCAGGATGCCGGGGTTAAAACTCAAGCTTTGGTAGGACACCGGTATGCTGAAAAACAACAGAATTGTGATAAGCCCTCTGGGTGAAACAAAAACTTCGGGGAATATCCGCTTAACCATAAAGATCTTCAGGATAACTGCCCGTATTAGATAGATGCCTGAAATAATGGCCAGGCTGATCAAAGCCGCCCGTTTATCCAACAGGTTGCCCAGTTCCAGGGTGATTCCGAAAATAACGAAAAAGAAAGTCCGGATAAAGAATGTCGACTCCATCGTGAGGATTTGAAAATCATTTTGAACCACTTTGAGCGCAGGCAGATCGATCCACCTTTTCATCCTTCCGGAAAAAAAAATAGGGCTGTTGTTGAGGATTATTCCGAAAACCAGGATCATTACCAGGGAAGAGAAATGGAAAAGTTTGCCGATCGAGTAGAGAAGCACAAGAACGGCGATGAGCAGGAACAGCTTGACCTGCGATTGCAGCTTGTCGAGTAAAATCACCATCACATAACCGATAACAACGGAGAGGATTATGGTAATGCCAAGATTCACTGAAACATTCAGAACGATGCTTCCAACGGAAGCCATATTGATGTTGCTGAGGAGGTAGAAAAAGACCATGATCGCCAGAATATCGGAGAAGGTGCTCTCATAGATCAGAAATTCCCTCTTTTGTTTCAGCAGGCTTCCTACGCTGGGAATAACAATCGCGCTGCTGACTACCGACAGCGGGACGGAATAAAGAATGGCAGAAAAGAGATCGTCGATCACAAACCTGTTCAGCAGCCAGGTGATAAAGACGATGCATGCGCCAAGCGAGAAGAGGGCCAGGAAGAAGGATTTCAGGATCAATGTGCGTTTTTCGCGTTTGAGTTCCAGCTCCAGGGAGGCTTCCAGAACAATCATGATCAACCCAACGATGCCGATGACCTGCAGTAAACTCATCAGGTTGCCGGTCCTTACATCAAGGTAATCGAGGCCAATCCTTATGCCAATTCCCAGCAGGATAAGCAACAGGACGCTGGGAATTCTGGATATCTTTGATATCCAGTTAAACTGGTAAGACAAAATCAGGATCAGGCAAACCGCAATGACTACAATATATGGGTTTTGAAAATCCACCGTTTAAAATTATTGTGCAGTAAAAGTATTATTATTTTTGATATCCTTTAAAATTTTATAAATTAGTGGGTTATAGCGGAATATAGATAATATGATAAAAGATAAAAAGTTTGGAACTTTTGGTGGCGTGTTCACTCCCTCTATTCTGACGATCCTCGGGGTGATTATGTACATGCGCCTTCCGATGATTGCCGGTGAAGCCGGTTTATTTGGCACGCTAGGCATCATCCTTATTGCACATCTTATCTCGATAACCACCGGTTTAAGCGTCTCTTCGATAGCAACCGACAAGAAGGTGAAAGAGGGAGGGACCTATTACATTATTTCCCGAAGCCTTGGACTGCCCATTGGTGGAACATTGGGATTGGCATTGTTTGTCGGGTTATCATTTAGTGTTAGTCTTTATCTTATCGGTTTCGCGGAAAGCTTTCTTGGGTACTGGGATCTCCCTATGGATATCAACCATATCCGGATTGCAGGCAGCCTTATATTGATAGCAGTTACTATCGTCACCTTTATCAGTACTTCACTGGCCATCAAGGCCCAATACCTGATCATGGCAGCCATCTTTCTGTCGCTCCTGTCTATATTATTTGGCCATCATAGTCATGTTCCCGCCTCTCCAAACTTTTTCGGCTCTGGCACGGGTGTTTCCCTGATGGTTTTATTCGCCATCTTCTTCCCGGCGGTGACCGGGTTTGAAGCCGGGGTCTCTATGTCAGGCGATCTCAGGGATCCGAAAAAATCCATTCCGGGTGGCACTATTTCTGCCATAGCCCTCGGCCTGGCTGTATATATTGGCCTGGCGTTTTTCTTTGCCTACACAGTGGACGGGAACTTTCTTGCCACCGATCCCCGGGCGCTCTTCAAGATAGCGCTGGTCCCCCAACTTGTGATTGCCGGAATCTGGGGCGCTACATTGAGTTCAGCCCTGGGCAGTATTCTGGCCGCTCCCAGGATCCTGCAATCCACCGCCATCGATAAGATCACTCCCCGGATTTTTGCACATGGCACCGGATCATCCAAGGAGCCCAGAAACGCCCTTCTGCTAACCTTTGTTATCGCTGAAGCTGGTATTCTTATCGGGGATCTGGATGTCATCGCCCGGATTGTTTCTGTTTTTTTTATTACCACCTACGGGTTTTTGAATCTGAGCGCAGCTTTTGAATCAATGACCAGCGCCGATTTCAGGCCCTCTTTCAAAACGCCGCCATGGGTCAGTATCATTGGATCACTTGCCTGCATCCTTGTTATGATCCAGCTTGACCTCCTGGCCATGATAGGAGCAGTTGTTATCCTTGGCTCCCTGTTTTTCTTTCTCAAGAGAAGGCAATTGGTACTTGAAACCGGGGATGCCTGGAGCAGCGTTTGGGCCACCCTGGTCAGAACCGGCCTGTTCAGACTAAATAAATCCGTAGTACACACCCGAAACTGGAGACCCAATATCATTCTTTTCAGCGGCCCGGATAATGCACGACCACATCTGGTCGAATTTGCCAGAGCCTTTCGTGGCAAACTAGGCCTGCTTTCCGCATTTGAACTTATGGAATCCCAGGATCCGCAACTTTTAAAAGACAAACGCTATTTCTCCTCTTCAGGCAAGAAAGATGAGTTACTTATTCATCAGCATAAATGCCGTGACATATATACTGGTATGGACGAGATTGCCCGGGTATACGGTTTTTCCGGAATTGAACCCAATACCATCCTCATGGGATGGAGTAAAAATGAAAAAAACAAAGAGAAATTTTTACGCATGATCCGAAACTTTGAAGAGAGTGATTTCAACACCACCTTCCTCTATTATAACCCCCTGAAAAAATTTGGAAAGAAAAACATGATCGATGTATGGTGGAGCGGATGGGGGAGTAACCTTACCTTTTCGATATTCCTGCTTCGCCATTTCACCGCTTCCGGAGATTGGAAAGATGCACACATCAGGCTGCTGGTGATCAATAATTTCCAGGAACGGACGGAAAGCCTGCATAAAACATTGCAACAAATTGTTAACCACTACCGGATAAACCTGGAGATCAAAATCATCAACAACAGCATTGATGGTCTGGCCAAACACGAGATCATCTGCCGGGAATCCGATCAGACTGATCTGACCTTTATCGGCATCCCCGACAAGCAATATCAGCATATTGATCAGACTTATGAAGAGGTCATGATCCTGTCAAAAACTCTCGGCACCTTTTTCCTGGTAAACAGTTCTTCAGGATTTGAAACGTTTGATCTCGGGTTGGAAATCAAAGAAGAAGAGATCAAAAAGCCCCAGTCGATACAACAGCTTGACCTGCCCCAATTACACCCCTCCAGGTACCATATTATCAATGAGGATATCAGCAATATAGATATCAATGGACAGAAAGTGCTCACCCTTTTCAGTGAAAAAACCATTTCCCCGCTGTTTGCAGAGATAAAACATGTTACTGATAACCTGGAAACAGCTGTAAATGCTGTATTTCCACGATTAGATAACATGAAGGCCCTTTCTGATAAATACCGCAGGACGAAGGCCCTGATCAAAATCAAGAATGACTTCTATTTCCATACGAACAGGATTTTTACCGACCTGACCAGTATCAGGCTTCACATTCTCAGGGATGCACTTGAAAACGGGATTTCATGGTATATCGATCGCCTCGACGAGGATCTTATGAAATACCCCCTGAAACTTAAAATCCTTTACGAAAAGGAGGATCTTGTGCTGAAAAAAAACGATGCTGTCAGGTTGAAATGGTTCAAGGTCAGAAGGCGCCTGGCTCATCCCTTCTCCCGGGAAACAATTCAGGGAAAGATCCGATATCACGAAATCGCAGAATATTACCTGCGAAATAATCGCCATTTCTTTCTTTCTGCTTTTCTAAACAAGCTACAGGATGACCTTTTCGCACATTTGTCAGATAGCAGAACTCTGATCTCTTCCGTCGACAATATGTTGGAAATGTTATTGGATAAGGCTACAAAAAAGGGAGATTTACCGGTAACTGTCGCCACCGGGCAAAAGGAGATTGAAAGTAAGATCCATGAATTGAAATCCGGGATCAGGATCCGGCAGGAACAAGCCCGTCACCGTCTTTTACTGGAGTTCAGGAAAAACCTTCAGGTTATGAGCAACGACCTGGGGAAAGTAGATATCAACTACCGCATCAGACAGAAGCGAAGGAATAAAAAATATTACGAGGAGCTTGTCCAAACAAATTCTCTGTTTGCTGAATCATGGTATGAAATGACATTGCACCAGGTTAACCGAATTTATCTGGATGTGCTTTTACAGTCGTACAAGAGCCGGATTAAAGATAAGATCAATGAGTTAAACCTGAACTTCTCCATGCAATTGGACACTTATTACAAGGCTGAGTTTCAGGCAATCAGGTCAAAGCTGGAAACGTTTGGTGAAAGCCATCATGACATCCCCGGATTAAAAATAAAACTCTCCTCGTTTGATGAACATATCACATTGTTGAAAGATTTCAGCCGGTTTGGAGATGAAATCCTGAAACTCTCAGAAACCCTGCCTGAAAGTATGGTCATTACTTCCTACCATAAGGCTGACGATACATCATATGAAGCCACCGAGGCTTTAGCTGTTCCATTGCGGAGAATCACCAGGTTCTACATAGACTCCCGGTTCCTGGGTACATCTCATGACCACCTGGAAACGATATCACAATCGCTAAAAAATTCCATTACCGAGATCCATGACCTCCTCAGTCTGACCCGCTTTACCCTGGAGAATATTCCGGATGACATGGACGATAAAACAGAGGTGACCTCACCTGTTATTCTGGATGCCTGCCAGAAGATCCTGAAAGAAGAGGAGAAAATCCAGCAGGTTAAAGAACAGATGGTTCACCTGTTTGAACGTTCTCTTCAGGAGGTATTCCTTCAGTTATCCGCATATAAAATGCCTTCAACGCTATCGGAATATTCACAGTTCATACGGGAACATCAGAGTAAAAAAGTACTGAGAACATTTGATGCCTATGTTGAACGCATTGGGAGTTCATTCAACCGCTTTTCATCCAGAGTGCTATATTCAAGGAGTGAAGGAATTTTGTTTGCGAAAAAGATGATGGAGTCTGAACAGGTGAGTTCGGGAAATCAAAAATTTCTTGACCTGGTCGAATCAGTCAGTCCAAGGGAAACAGTGACTGATTTGCTTCCCCAGTTTTATAAAAACCTGTTCAGCGGCGAGTCAAGCATCAGTGAAGACTTCTGGATCAGCCGGAAAAAAGATGAAGAGGTTTTCAGGACGGCTGTCAGGCGTTTTCATTCGGGCTACCCTGGAGGCATCATGATTATTGGTGGAAGAAATTCCGGCAAAACCACTTTCTGTAGGAACATAGCCGGTAAGCTCTTTCCAAAGGAGAAGGTTTATCATCTTTTTTCCCTGCCGGAAGGTTCTACTGATACGTCAGCTTTCGTGTCTGAGTTCCGGAGAATTACCAAAACACAGGGGAATCTGGATGAGATCATGGAATCGCTTTCTCAGGACAGTGTTTTTATTATTCATGATCTTGAATGTTGGTGGGAACGATCAACCGAAGGATGGGATATTGTCAGACTCATCATCAGCCTGATCAACAATTATGGCAACAAGTTCCTGTTTGTTTTAAATATGAACACGTTCGCTTTTGAATTTATGAATAAAGTGGTAAACCTGCAGAATGAATTCATCAGCGTCATTCCGTTAAGACCATTCGATTCCATGGAGCTCAAGGAGATGATCATTCGCAGGCAACGCTCGAGTAGCCTGAAGTTTATTCTGCACAACAAGGAAGAGGGAGAGCTCTCGGAAATTCAGATGGCGAGACTATTCAACAAGTACTTCGATTATTCCGAAGGGAATCCCGGAACAGCCCTCAAAGCATGGATTGGAAACATTGTCAGGATAACAGGCCATAAGATCCATATCCGGCCTCCATACAGTCCCGATTCCAGAATCCTGACCGGGATGGATGATGATTGGAAAGTCATCCTGGTCCAGATGATAGTGCATAAATGGTTGAATTATGAACGTATTCAGAAGATATTTCAGTCGGATGAAACATGGACAAGAGCCATTATCAGCTCCCTGTTAAGAGCCGGACTGATAGAAGAAATAAAGGAAGAGCTGTACATGGTGAATAGTTTCGTTGAGCCTCATATCATACGTACATTTAATAGGGAGGGATTGCTATGATCATGAAATTTATCATCGCCTTTATGATTGCTTTGTTGGTCTTTTTGATGCTGAAGGCCGTAAGAATAGGTATAAAACGCCTGGCGAAACGATATCCGGAATGGACCTTCCGGATTACTCTTTTGTCAGCCTTTGAATTCATTATCTGGCTATCTTATATTTTCTGGACTACGGATTACCTGTTCCGTGGAAAGTTCTATTACCAATACCTCGTTATTGCTCTTATTTTCATTGTTGTCGGTTTCTTTTCATGGTTCCTCTTCCGTGATATATTCGCAGGCGTCATCTTTAAGGTGAAGCACAATTTAAAATCCGGTGCACATATCCGGTTAGGCGAACTTTCCGGAAATATCAAATCCCTGCACCTGACCTACATCAGGATCCGGACAGAGGACGGTCAGTTGCTCCGGATCCCGTATTCCCGGCTCAACCATGAAGTGATTTCAGAGGTAAAAAACAGCGAAGCATTGGCAGCCCATACGATCCTGGTTCAGATTAACCATGACATAAGTAAGTCGGTTGCTGAATCACGAATCCGGGATACGATCCTGAACACTCCATGGAGTAACCTGAAAGAGGAGCCCACCATCAAATTCCTGAAAGAGAGCGAAAATGGAAATATATTTGAGATTATGCTCTTCTCTATGAGCCGGAAGCATCTGAAATTTATCGAAATGGCCCTGGAAAAAATCCCCTCCGTGAAGGTAATTTCCTGAGTTTTTCTTAATTCAATTCTTTTTTCCTTTCCCGAATTGGAATATACCAGCGCCTCTGAAAATCAATTACAAGGAAAGGTTTTTACTGAACTGTTTTGCCGATGTGAAGTTAAACCGCTCTCCATCTGCTTTCAACTCAACCCTCTCCTTTTCAATAGTCAGCAAGATCTTACATCCCCTATCCCGGGCTTTGATTATATTGGCCAGGGTCAGGGCTTTTTCGATTCCGTCGCCGCGCCCGAAGTTCACCACCTCATCGGGAAGTGCCAGCCGGTTCCCTTCGTAAATAGACTCGTTTGGCCATTCGAGTAAGGTGTTATAGACATCCGGCAGTTCCATCACCCGGAAATAGGCTACCGACACCGGGTTGCGCTCCATCACCGCTTTCAGAAAGGGGTCCCAGTCGCAGTAGTCCATAAAACGGCCGGTATAAAAGGCCAGCTGGATCCTGGATGCTGGATCCTGGATGCCGGATGCCGGATACCGGATACCGGATGCCGGATGCACTGAACCTTTTACCTCGTCTTTCTTCCCTCTTCCCTCGTCCCTCGTCCTTCGTCCTTCGTCCCTCGGCCCTCGATCCTCGGCCCTCAACAACAAATCCAAGATTTCTTCCCGTGTCATATCCGTCGAAATCCCCATTACACCACCCCCCTGCGTGCTTTGCTCTGCACCCTGTGCCCTGAGCCCTGTGCCCTGTGCTCTGTGCTCTGCGCCCTGTGCCCTGTGCCCTGTGCCCTGTGCTCCTTCAAACACCTTCTCCCCTTCCGGTAATCGTGGCACCGTATGGACAAACCGCTTCAGATCATTTCGAAGAGCTTCCTGGGATTCCAGATCGGGAAATAATTTCAGGAGAGCCTTAATAAACTCAGCGTATGAGCTCTTTGTAAACAGAAAATCCGTATTGCTGATTGTGGCCCGGTTATCAAAGGGAGAGGGTGAGAAATCCTCATCGCCAATCTCGCAAAGGAGCTTCTTTGCCGTTTTATCTCC
>CALCGJ010000237.1 GCA_937900965.1 uncultured Bacteroidota bacterium
CATCATAAAACAAAATCAACAGAATCCGGGATTTTATCATCGAATGGGGTTGTTTCATCGAATTATTTTTTCCTTCCTCTGGAAAATAAATTAGATTTGACGGCTCAAACACATTCTCTATGAAACTATATCTCTATTTGACAACCCTTTGCTGCCTACTCTTCCCATCAGGCATTTTTTCCCAGGAGGTGCTGGAATTTCGAGGCGCCGACCGACGTGGGATGTATCAGGAAACCGGATTGTTGCAATCCTGGCCCGAAGGCGGTCCTGAGCTGCTGTGGGAATTTGCCGAAGCCGGGAGTGGATATAGCTCTCCGCTTATAACCGACGAGAGGGTCTATGTGACAGGAGAAATCGACACCATCACATATCTCTTTGCACTTGACAAGTCGGGAAAAGTAATCTATAAAACTCCTGTCGGAAAAGAATGGACCATCAACTATCCCGGATCACGATCAACCCCTACCCTGGTCGAGGATCTTATCTATCTGACCACTGGAATGGGAACAGTAGCCTGTTTGGAAGCCAAAGATGGCAAGGTTCGCTGGTCACTTAACATGCAAACCGATTTCCATGCTCCGGGGATAACCTTTGGTTATGCTGAAGGGCCTCTGGTGGAGGGGAATACTGTTTTTTGTACTCCGGGAAATGCAGATACCAATGTTGTTGCACTCGACCGCTTTACGGGAGAGATCCAATGGATCAGCAAAGGACTTGGTGAGCATACTGCTTACTGCTCTCCCCTGCTTATAAGATTGCCGGAGAGGAATATCCTGGTCACGTTTACTGCCCATGCCTTATTGGGCATTGATACAAAAGACGGCAAGCTTCTCTGGTCAAATGTCCAGGATGGTGAAGGCGATGTGCATGTAAATACTCCCTGGTTTGAGGATGGGTTTATCTATTACATCACAGGTGATGGGAACGGTTCGGTGAAATTAAAGCTCTCCGAAGATGGAACAGCCATCACTGAAGTGTGGCGGAACAAAGCCTGCGACAATACCATGGGCGGCTTCATTGTTGTTAACAATAATATCTATACCGCCAGTTATGAGAAAAGGAAATGGTATGTTCAGGATGCCACAACCGGCGTCAACGTCGACTCAGTAAAATTTGATAAAGGAATAACAATTTTTGCCGACAATATGCTCTATCTGTATAATGAAAGAGGTATGCTGGGCCTGTTCAAACCAAATGGCCCGACGATGGAGTTGGTCAGCTCCTTCAAAATCACCCGGGGCTCCAAAGCCCATTACGCTCATCCGGTGATTTGTAATGGAATCATGTATGTGAGGCATGGGAACTCATTATTAGCGTACGATGTCAGAAAACCAAAATAGATTGAACACAGATTACACAGAAAATGACAAATTTTCACTGATGAATAATCTGTGTTGATCCGTGAATGCCGAAGGCATCCGTGTCATCTGTGTTCTATAAAAAATTGCACCATATGAAAACAGTAATTGGTATTGTCGGAATATTTTTTCTTCTTTTATTTTCCTCTAATGCCCAGGATCTGAAACTGGACGAGATCATATCAAAGTATTACAAGGCTTCAGAGATGGAGAAACTGCAAAACGTCAACACTGTGATCATGACTGGTTTGCGGGTTCAGCAGGATATCATGCCTTTAAAGATCATCAGGAAGCGACCAAATCTCTTCCTGATGGAATTCGATGTGGCTGATCTTACTGCCTACCAGGCATTTGATGGAGAAGTTGCGTGGTCAACAGCTCCCTGGACCGGGAATGCTGCTCCACAACATTTACCGGAATCACGAACACGTGACCTGATGTACCAGGCTGATTTCGACGGACTCCTTTACAACTGGAAAGAGAAAGGCCATCATCTCGAGCTTGAAAGGATTGACACTGTTGAAACAGAACTGGCATTCAAAATTAAACTGATCCGAGCCGATAGTGCTATCCAATACTACCTCATTGGCACAAAGGATTTTCTCCTCAAAAAGCAGGTCTCTTATCGCACATTCCGGGGAGAAGAGATTACCATCGAAAACTACTTCAGGGATTACCGGTATGTTGATGGGATTCCTTTTGCTTTTGTTATTGAGACCCAATACCCAGGACGATCCGTATCAATGGAGTTTGATGAAATCAAGTTGAATGAACCGGTGGAGGATGAATTCTTCGGAATGCCATCCAATTAGGATTCCCATTTTTATCTTTATTTACAAAAACTTAGTATATCTTTGAGCCAAATGTTGTTTGGTCCATCTGTATGGGCGACAACATAACATGTAGCTATGGATAACACAATCGGTGAGCCAACCATGGCCACCATGATCAATAATCTTCCCGGATTCATCTATCGTTGTGCCAATGATCCTCAGTGGACCATGATATATATCAGCGAAGGCTGTCAGCAAATTACCGGCTACACCCCCGATGATTTCATTGGGAATAAAACCCTTGCTTTCAACGACATAATCCATTCCGATTACCAAAAACATCTTTGGGATACCTGGCAGGAGTTACTTGAGAAAAAAGGAGTACTGGAGGAGGAATATTCAATTATCACCTCTAACGGGGAGATAAGATGGGTATGGGAGCGAGGCCGTGGAATCTTCTCAGAGGAGGGAGAGTTGCTTTTTCTTGAGGGATTTATTACAGATATCACTGACCGAAAGAGGACAGAAGATGCCTTAAAGGAGAGTGAAAACAAATACAGGACCATCTTTGAAAACATCCAGGATGTCTTTTACCAGGTCGACGTTGAGGGGGTCATCAACGAAATCAGTCCGTCCATCTTTAAGTATTCAGGATATACCCGTGAAGAACTGATCGGAAAACCCGCCGAAGAGGTCTATTATAACCCCGAGGACAGGAATGTACTTATGGGGAAATTGGGGGAAAAAGGTGAAGTTGTGGATTATGATGTCAGGCTAAAAACCAAAGATGATCAGCCGAAATGGGCATCACTGAACATACATCTTGTTTTTGACGCAAAGGGGAATCCAGCAGGTTTAGAAGGGTCATTGCGGGACGTCTCACAACGCAAGCTGGTTGAAGAAGCTTTGAAAGCGAGTGAAGAAAGGCTGCAGAGCATTTTCCGTGTCGCCCCCACAGGAATTGGAGTTGTTAGAGATAGAATCCTCCTCGATATCAATCAACGGATTTGCGAGATGACAGGGTACTCCCGCGATGAACTAATAGGGAACAACTCCAGGATGTTATATCCTTCTCAGGATGAGTTTGATTTTGTCGGACGGGAAAAGTACCGGCAGATAACCGAAAAAAACACTGGAGTTGTTGAAACGCAATGGCAGAAAAAAGATGGTCATATCATCGATATTATCCTCGCCTCAACTCCGCTTAATCCCAATGAGTTATCCGATGGAATCAGTTTCACAGCATTAGATATTACCCAGCGTAATCGGGCCGAACAGATTCAAAAACTACTGTACAATATTTCCAATGCAGTTGCCACCACCCGAGACGTTGAAGAGCTGATTGGAAAAATCCAGGTTGAGCTGGGAACGCTTGTTGACACAACCAATTTTTATGTGGCGTTGTTAAACGAAGAGACAGGGATGCTCTCAACTCCATTTTACCAGGATGAGGTGGATGAACTCTCAACCTGGCCTGCTGCCAAATCAGCTACCGGATATGTGATTGAGACCCAGCAATCCCTTTTAGCAAAGGTTGAAGACTGGAAACCTCTTTATAAATCAGGTGTAGTTGAAGATATTGGGGTGCCGTCTCAGTCCTGGCTTGGGGTACCCCTTTTCATGGACGGAAAAGCTACAGGAGCCCTGGTGGTTCAAAGTTATGATAATCCCGATGCCTACACCCAAAAAGATGTAGAGATGCTGGAGTTTGTCTCTCATCAGATAAGCCTCTCTATCCAGCGAAAGAAGGCAGAGCAGGATTTACTTGAAGCTATGGAGAAAGCGCAGGAATCAGATACGCTGAAGTCAGCCTTCCTGGCCAACATGTCCCATGAAATCAGGACCCCGATGAATGCCATACTTGGCTTCACTGAGCTTCTTGGTCAGCCTGACAGCACTCCTGAAGAGCAGGTAAAGTTTACCGGAATTATTCGAAATGCAGGTCAAAAACTCATGCGTCTCATCGACGATATCATTGATATTTCAAAACTGGAGGCCAAACAGATCAGCATTGATCCATCAGCCTGCGATGTACTCAACCTGCTTGCCACCACCCTTGCATCTTTCAGCTCTATGGAGATGCTGAAGAAAAAACCCGGAGTTCAAATGCAATTGACAATGCCGCCGGCATCCTCAATTCCAGAAGTGGAGACCGACTCGGTAAGGTTGCAGCAGATCCTGGATAACCTGATAACAAATGCCATCAAGTTTACCGACAAGGGTTTCATTGAGATAGGCGTTAAACCTATTGATATTAACAAGATCAAGTATCTGGAGTTTTATGTAAAAGATCCCGGGAAAGGGATTCCTCCGGAAAAACTGAACATCATCTTTGAACGGTTCAGGCAGGTGGAGGGGGACAACTACCGGCAAGGGGCGGGACTGGGACTCAGCATCTCCAAAGCACTCGTTGAACTCCTCGGCGGAGAGATCAGGGTTGATTCAGAAGTAGGAAAAGGAACCACGTTTTATTTTACTATTCCATTCAACCCGGCTCTCTCAGGCGAAAAAACAACCTCACAACCATCATCCATGAGAAAATCACTTGATCTGAGCGGGAAGACAATCTACGTTGCAGAGGATGAGGATGATGGATATGCATACATTTCGTTATTACTGCGGGACACCCATGCCATTCTCCACCGCGCCGGAAATGGGGACCTCCTCATGAAAATGATCCATGATAAAGTTCCCGACCTCCTTTTACTCGATATAAATATGCCCGGAAAGACAGGCTATGATTGCTTGCAGGAAATCCAGAATGCCGGGTTCCCCGTTAAGATCATCGCACAAACAGCCTATGCCATGGTCGAGGAGAAGAGAAAATGCATGGAGGCTGGCTGTGATGGTTACCTGTCGAAACCATTCTCAAAGAAGGGACTGCACGAGAGTATCGCCAATGTTCTCAACATCGGCTAACGAGTTACCAGATCATCAAATCCGGTTGTAAACGAAGAATTTCATTAAGCGCTGGAAAACACGCCAATCTCAAACAGTTTTTGAGGGATTAAATGGCGTGATCAGGCGTCCTGGATAAGAGCAAGTGTCTGCAAAGTGGCGAGCAGGTCCAGGACATAATGGGAAAGGATGAGCCCAAACCGGTTTCCGGGATACCGCCAGGCAATCAAAATAAAAACTGCCAGCAGGATAAAGGAGAGGAATCTGAAAACAACAAACCGGATATCATCCGAAATTGGAATCACCACATGCTGAAGGGCTAAAAAAAAGACGATCAGAAATCCAGCAGCCAGTGGAGGGATACTGGCTTTTTCAAGGTAGTAATTAGCGAAAACAAAATAAAATGGGAGTTCAACAAACGCTTGAAGAAATGGGAAGAAAACGAGGATCAAAATGGTTGTGACCAGCGGGAGCGATATCACCAGGTTCTGACTGCCCGAATCATTCCCAAAAATCAGGAAGGAAGATAAAATAATACCCCCGATGCTAAGCACCGCAAATCCCAAAAACATCCACAGAAAATTAAGCCACTTAAAGTCTTTCCAGAACTGTCGGACGGCAAGAAATACATTTATAGTCTTTCGATTAAGGAAAAAAATCACCAGGAAAATGACATTGACCCCAATCACCTGGAAAAACCACAAGCGCTGAGAATCAGGGAGGGTGAAAGATGGTACAACAAGGCGTCCGATTCCATAAATAAGCAGTCCTGCCAACAGGAAAAGGACGGTTCGGGATAGCGTTACTCCAATACCCATGACTAATTTGATCATTGGCTTCCAGGATTACTCTGAATTCAACGCGATGAAGCGAATAGAACTCGTTGCGGCAAAAGTAGGAAAAATGGAGGAGTCTGTTCGCTCAACACAAAAGACCACAGGATCCTCTTTCTTCATCCTAATCTTCTTACCTTTGCCGCCCCAAATCCTGTTATTATGAACTTCGATTATCTTGCCGGTTTCTTCGATCACAACGTGTTTGCCTATGTGATTCTCCCTTTGCTTATTTTCTTTTTCCGCATCATCGACCAGTCAATCGGAACGGTCAGGCTTATTTTTTCGGCGAAAGGGTTGAAAAATCTGGCGCCGCTATTTGCTTTTTTCGAATCGTTCATCTGGCTACTTGCCATTGGCCAGATCATGAAAGATGTAAGTAATATATTTATGTATTTTGCTTTCGCAGGGGGGTATGCTACAGGAAATTATTTTGGAATCCTTCTGGAGGAGAAACTTTCCGTAGGAAATGTCGTAATCCGGGTGATTCCTTCGAGAGACACCTCAGCCCTGATCTCCTTTCTTCGGTCGAAGGGGTATGGTCTCACAGTTGTAGATGTAGATGGCTCAATGGGCCCAACAAAGATGCTCTTTACTATTGTCAGACGGAGGGAGGCCAAAACCGTTATCGGAATCGTCAACGAATTCAATCCCAACGCATTCTATACAATTGACGAAGTAAAAATAGTGGGAGGAGGCTACTTCGCATACAAGTCCAAATCGATCTTCTCCATGCTCAATCCTTTTCAGAAGATGGTGAAGGCCTAATCTCCCGGATCGAATTAGATATTTTCAACATATCGTGTTTCGATCAAAAAAAATCGTAATCGTATATCATTTATTATTAACAACTTATGTTATTGTTTCTGTTTTTTTTGAAAAATAATTGAGAAAAAACTTGACAAATGTAACTAATATCATATATCTTTGTGAGCGAATATTCACTCACTCTACACTGAATTACATATGGAAATAACGGCACGGCAATTGGAGATTATCGAAGCAGCGGGTGAGATTCTTACCAAATCAGGCGTCAACGGACTTACAACCAAAAATCTGGCCGCCAGGATAGGGTTCAGCGAATCCGCCCTCTATCGCCATTTTAAAAGTAAGGAAGAGATCATTCTTACGATGTTGCTTTATCTGGCTGAAGATATGGATATACGCCTGAGACTGGCAGTGAAAGTGGATAATGATCCGAAAAAGAAGCTTCAGGCACTATTTAATAGTCAATTTGACTTTTTTCAGAAAAATCCACACTTCTTAATTGCGCTGTTATCCGATGGGCTCTTTGAAGAGAGCGCGGCTATCAATAAAGCAATCATGAGGATCATGGAAACGGCTATGAAACAATTAATTCCAATTATAGAACAAGGTCAGCAACAACGCGTGTTTAACCCAGATCTATCGTCAGAAGCGATGTGTCATTTCATCATGGGCAGCTTTCGGTTGCATATACTGAAATGGCGTCTGTCGGGTTTGTCATTTGATGTCAAACAGGTAGGGAACGAACGGATGATAGATCTTTTCCTGCTTATCAGTTCACAAAAATATACACCTTAAAAAATTTAATCTATTATGTTAGTGAACATTCACTTATTCGTCAGGCAATTAATCCTGTTGGGGAGCTTTGCACTCCTCCTGTCTGCCAGGCCGGCTACATCGCAGGAATTGTCGCTGGATCAATGTATAGATCTGGCTCTGGAACATAACTGGTCCATTCGACTATCCCAGAAAGATATTCTGATCGCCCGCGATATAAATAACGAGGCAAAGTCCAATCTGCTGCCAAAGCTTAACGGAGTAGCTGACTATCGCTATTATACGGACCTTCCTTATCAGTTCATGCCTGCCGAGGCATTCGGGGGGGCGGCGGGGACCTATAAACAAGTTCAGTTTGGGGTACCCCAGAATGTGAACATCAACGCGCAGTTATCCATTCCAATCTTTAATCCGGCAGCCCTGTCAGCTATTATCACAACCCGTGAAGCCATCATATTAAGGGAGATTCAGAAAAGCAAAACCGAAGAAGAGGTTGTCATGGAAGTTTCCAATACCTATTATAATGGTCAGATCCTCCGCCATCAGATTGCTTTCCTCGACAGCAACATCATCAACACGGAGAAGCTTGTAAGAACCACCACAATTTTATATCAGCAGCAATTAGCTAAAGCTACCGATGTGGACAGGCTTAAGTTGCAAATGGAACAATTGATTACGCAACGAACCACCGTCTCCTCCCAGTACCAGCAGGTATTAAATGCGCTTAAGTTCCTGATTGGCAAGCCGGTTACAGATACGGTAGAGGTTAGCCCGGAGGCAAAAACCTACAGGATAACCCATTATACACAAGTTCTTACTATTGATGCCAAACTGATAGATAAACAATTGCAGTTGACTAATGCAGAATTGAAGGGATTGAAGCGTTCAAGGCTGCCTTCCCTTGGCGCTTACGCGACGTATGGTACGACCGGCTTTGGAACAACCGGCAGCAACAGCTTTTTCAACTTTTATCCTGTCAGCTATCTCGGTGTTCAGATGAAGATCCCACTGTTCAACAACCTGGGAACCCATCACAAGATTCAACAGAAAAAAACAGAGTTGGATAAAACATATCTTCAGGAGGATATGCTGTTAGCCAAAACCGACCTGGAAAGAACAAATGCCTTTCTTCAATACCAGGTTGCTGAAAAGAACCTGACAACAACGGCAGGACAGATTGAATTAGCGGGAAAAATATACCGGAACACAGTTTTACAAAGCGAGTATGGCATCGCGTCAATAACGGATCTTTTACTTGCAGATAACGCGGTAAGGGAAGCACAGCAAAATTATATTGCGGCCCTGGTGAGTCTTAAAAGAGCTGAACTGGAATACAAACGGATAACAGGTAACCTGGTCATTAAATAAATAAAATCAAATTATTACCACATGAAAAAAGCAATCTATATCGTCGTAACCATAGCTATTCTGGCAATTCTTGTCATTTGGCTGGCCCTCAACAAGAGAGAGGTCGAAGAAAAAGTGTATCGCTTTGACAACAAACAGGAGGTATTAGTCACTGTTGATACTGTCAAACTTAAAGATCTGTCGGCAGAAAAAAGATATTCCGGCACGTTTGAACCAAATCGAGAAGTGAAAGTGATGGCTGATTTACCTGGAAAAGTCATACGAATGAATGCCGATCTGGGGGATTACCTGCACACCGGCACTGTTATAGCACAGTTGGATAACGAGTTGCTGAAATTGCAACTGGAAGCCATTCAGGTGCAAATCGCAGGATATGAAAAGGATGTTGACCG
>CALCGJ010000238.1 GCA_937900965.1 uncultured Bacteroidota bacterium
TTCGGCAGTCCTTCGTTTACCAACAACCTGACATTGTAGATCCCTGGTGAGTTGTAGGAGTATGATGGTGGGTTAAAAAGGATTGATGAAGGTATTGAGGCATTGCTGCATGGAGGGAATGACAACCGTGTTAGCGTTCCGGTACCGCGGTTGGTGATATAGGCAAATAACGTATCATTTTGCCTGAAAATCTCAGAAAAACTATGTGGCTGATTCAATGATCCGATATTCCCAAGAATTGCACCGGTCACTGGTCCGGAAACTCCATTTGGGAAGGTGAGTTTTCCTAATTGTCCGGAAGTCAGGTAGTTAACAAAATATCCTGTAGTTGTTTCGCAGTCCCTTAAAAAAGTTAATCCTACCGTAGAATTAAAACCACCTGGATTCCCAAGGTTTTGGGCAGTTGGCGTATTGAGAAGAGAACTACCAAATGAAAACCGTGCAAGATTGTTACTCCCCGCGCTGACGAGAAGATACCATTGAGAATTTTCGAGGATAATTGAAAGTGCGGTTGGTGAACTCAGCACCCCCATATTTCCAAAATCGAAGATAGCCGGTGTATTGCCTAAACTGTTTCCAAAATTAAACCTGACCAACTTATTTCCGACAGAACAAGCCGTAAAACCGATCCATGTTGTTCCTTCCTTTATGATCTCAAGGCCGTGAGGCATATTCAGAGCTGTAAATGGACCAATGTTTGTTGCTGTTGGCGTGTTCCATAAAGAGGTCCCAAAATTTAAACGGATCAGCGTATTGAAGCTGCAGACAAATCCATACCATTGTCCGTTATCATATTTAATTTGGATTCCCTCCTGATTAAAGTGGATTAATCCGAATGTACCCAGGTTAGTCCACGAAACGGGATTATTCGCAAAACTTGTTCCGTGGAAATACCTTACGACTCCCACTCCCTGGCAACTTACAAAAGAAAAACAGTCATTTCCCTCTTTGACCAATGTTAAATATGTGGGAATACTGAGTAAACTGCCGGGATTCCCAATATTAGTACCGGAGGGATCGTTATTGGTGTTCCCCGAACAGAAATTCCAGTAATAGGTAGATCCCCCTGTGGAAATATTTGTTAACGTGATTGTCTCCCCAACACAAACTGTATCCGGGGAGATGAAATTTGCAACCACAGTTTGACCGTTCAGTTTAAAACTGATGGAGAGGATGAAGAGAAGGGATATCAGCGGAAGTCTGACCATACCAAATCCTTTGATAGTCATAACAAAATTATAACCATTTTCCAGATTCCAACATATTTTATATATATATGAGAAAAAAATACTACAAATGTTGTTTTTTCTATTGTGAATCGCTTAACAATTAAGGAATTTTCACTAAATTTGCAATTCCAAAGCGATTCAATAAAAGGACACAAAATACGGCAACTATTATGGAAGAGATATTAGTAGAACCCATTGAAGAATACGGTCTTAGCAAAGAGGCAAGGCCTAAAGTACTCTTTTCAACCATAGGAATAGTCGGATGTGGCACAGTGGGGCAGGACCTTTCCATTACTGCCTCGAAACATGGAATTGAAGTTATTTTTCTGGAACTCAGTGAGGAACTTATCGCGAAAGCCTTCCTTGAGATCGAAAAGGAGCTTGACCGGCAAATTAACCACTGGGGGCTAACTCCCAGTGATAAAGCGGCGATTCTGTCCCGTATTACAGGAACGTTATCCTATGAGGATTTTAAGGATTGCGAACTGGTCATAGATGCCATTCGCTCCAAACAACGTGAGTCCAGTTTGATCATGAGAAAACAAATCTTCAGGAATATTGAACAATACGTAAGTCAGGATTGTATCATTGCCACAAATTCATCCACACTTGTGATTACTGAAATGTCGTCGGAACTTGAGCACAAGGAACGATGCGTCAGTATGCATATTTCAACTACAGCCCCGGGGGCAAGTGTGGCAGAGGTTGCACGGGGATTGCATACCTCTGATGAAGCTTACGATAAGGTCTTGAAATTTGTGAATCTTCTGGATAAAATTTCCATTCCGGTAATTGAGTCTCCCGGTCTTATTAGTGTCAGACTTTTTGTTGTAATATTCAACGAGGCTTGTGAAGTATTGATGGAAGGGGTTGGTTCCATGGAGAACATTGATCTGACAGCACGAACCAGTTTTAACATGCCTCTGGGACCTTTTGAACTTGCCGATAAAATAGGCCTTGAAAAAGTACTTCGCTGGATGGAGAACCTATATGGCGAATTTGGGAATCCACGGTATATTGCCTCCCCGATTCTAAAGAAACTTGTTCGGGGAAACAAATTAGGGAGAAGCACCTGTGCCGGATTTTACGAATATGATTGCGAAGGTGAAAATATCTCAAAAAAAACAGTTAAAGAATGAACATCCTAGTTTTAAATTGCGGAAGCTCCTCGATAAAGTACCAGCTTTGCAACATTGAAAAAAAAGCATTTCTTGCCAAAGGGGTTGTTGAAAAGATCGGGTTAAAAGGGTCTTTCATGAAATTTGAGAAGCCCGATGGAGGGAAAGTCCGGCTGGAAGGAGAGGTAATTGACCATCGGGTTGGGATTGAATATATTTTAGGCGTCCTAATCAGTGAAAAACATGGTTGTATCAGCTCCCTTTCTGAAATCCACGCCATTGGTCACCGTGTTGTACATGGCGGGGAGCGCTTCAGGGAGAGTGTCCTGATAACCGAAGAAACTATCCAGGATATCAAGGCATGCATCCCGCTTGCCCCCATTCATAATCCTGCAAATCTAAACGGAATTCTGGCGATGCAACAACTGTTGCCGATTGTTCCGCAGGTCGCCGTTTTTGACACTGCCTTTCATCAGACCATGCCGGAACATGCTTATATGTATGCCATCCCTTACTCGTTGTATACCAAATATGGGATCCGTCGCTACGGATTTCATGGGACAAGCCATTATTATGTTGCCCGCCGTGCCTGTGAGATCCTGAATGCCGATATGAATAAGTTAAAGATAATTACGTGTCATCTCGGGAACGGATCTTCGATGGCAGCTATTCTGAACGGCAGATCCATCGATACCTCCATGGGGGTAACCCCGATTGAGGGATTGATCATGGGAACGCGTTCAGGTGATACCGACCTGGGAGTTATGACCTTCGTCATGGAAAATGAGGAATTAAATGCCCAGGTTGCCAATACACTGTTCAACAAGCATAGTGGAATGCTGGGAATTACAGGTATTTCGTCAGATATGCGCGAGATTGAGGAAGCAGCGGAAAATGGTCACGAACGAGCGATTATTGGGTTAACTATGTTCAGATACCGGATTAAAAAATATATTGGTGCTTATATTGCAGCTCTAGGGGGACTTGACCTGCTTGTTTTTACAGGTGGAATAGGTGAAAATGACTGGAAAACACGCGAAGCCTGCTGTTCCCACATGGAATGTATGGGGATTGAATTTGACAAGGATATAAACAAGGGAGTCCGGGGAAAAGAGATCGTGTTGAGCAGTCCCTCCTCAAAAGTTACCGTGATGGCTGTCCCAACCAACGAAGAGCTGGTCATCGCAGAACACACCCAACGGATCATTTCTGAACTGAATTAGCAAGTGTTGTGGAGCAATAATAGCAGGCCTAATATCAAAAGGCTTGATTTCATTGAGTTTTACGAAACTTTCAAGACCATTTTTCGTGTGAAAATAGTAGTCAGCCAAAAGCTTGGTGTTAGGAACTTTAATTGTTAGTTTGTATTTGATTCTTGAGTTCATCATGATTGCCTCCTTTTTTGCAATGAATCACATCCTATTATTGCATCTGTTGAAGGATCTTCAATGCCTCTCTATTTCGGGTTACTTAATGCAGAGGTTATCTGATCTTAGAATCAGCATTTGGTTTATGAAAAACATGTATCATCTTTGCATTACATATTGATATGAGATAGACCCTAAGAACTGGGGTTTATTATATAACAAAATGAAATGGGGTGTCCTGGCAGGCTTGCTAACTTGAAACATTTACAAGCCAACCGGTGTCGATAGCGGGGATCTGCCTGGAATTGGTTTGATGCTTAGTGTTACCCCTGCAGGAGACACGGGTTGGCGGTGGAGGCGACCTGTGGACTTGGTTTGAGATTCGTAAAGCTGGTTGGAATATTTTATCCAGTTTTTACCGGTAAAAACTGGAATAATACTAACTTTGCAGTCTAACTAATACACTATGAATATAACTGATATTGTTAATGATAAAGTCAACAGGCTTGCCGCTGGGTATGTTTTCACCTATGCTGATTTTGAGATACCGGTGAATAAAGGAGGGGCGTTAAACAAAGCGCTCAATGGTTTGGTTAAAGAGGATAAGATCAGGAAGCTTTCCAAAGGACGCTTTTACAAACCCAGGAATACAGAATTCGGTGAATTGAAACCTGATATTTACCAGGTTGTAAAAGATTTGTTGGAACGGGATGGGAAGATAAAGGGATATCTGACAGGATATTCGACCTTTAACCAGCTTGGACTTACAACACAGGTATCAGCAATCGTTCAAATTGGCGCTAATGAAGTAAAAAAAGGAATGAAACGGGGTATGTACCAGATTCGCTTCATCAAACAGGCAAACAGAATTACCAAAGAAAACATCCCCTTGCTAAGAATACTGGATGCCATTCAATATATCAAAGAGATCCCCGACAGTTCAATTGAACTTTCCTGTAAAAAACTGATGGACCTTATCGGAACACTTACCAGACAGGAGAAAGAACAACTGGTCAGCTTATCAATAAAATATAAACCTGCAACCAGGGCATTGGCAGGGGCAATATTAGAAATCAAGGATGAGCCGGAGAAAGCAGAACCTATCTTATGCTCACTGAATCCAGTTTCGCAATATAAACTCAACATCTCAACGGAAATACTACCGAACAAGCAAAAGTGGAATATCGTATGAACCTTCATAAAGATCAAAAGAGCTTTGCAAATGCCATACAGGCGGCCAGTGAATATCTGAACATTATCCCGGTATTTGTCGAAAAAGACTATTGGATAACCCTTGCGCTCAAGCGTCTCGCTGAAAGCATGTATCGTGACACCGTTGTATTTAAGGGAGGTACTTCTTTATCAAAGGGATACAAACTCATCAACAGGTTTTCAGAAGATATTGACATCGCAATAATAGAAGCGACTGAATACTCCGGGAACAGGTTAAAGGGCCTCATCCGGGATTTGGAAAAAACGATATCAGTGGATTTGACAGAGGAATTTGTTCCCGGATTATCCAGTAAAGGTTCAAGATTCAGGAAAACAGTATTCGAATATCCAACATCGGGTGATACCCGGTTATATCGCCAAATATCCCAACGATTTACCATTGAAATAAATTCGTTCGCTAACCCATTCCCTTTTAAACTGAGGACAATCAGAAGTTTTATTACAGAATTTTTACTAGACACAGAAAACCAGGCAGCAGTAGATAACTATGGAATGAGTCCTTTTTCATTGAATATACTGGACAAACGAAGAACCATGATTGAAAAAATAGTGTCACTTATCAGGTTTTCTTTTAGTGAAAATCCGATTGAAAGCCTGGCTGGAAAGATCCGGCATTTCTATGATCTATACTATTTATACCACGACCCAGAATGTAAGGCATATCTTGGTGCACCATCGTTCGGTTTTGATTTAAATGAGCTAATCGAACATGATAAAGACACTTTTGAGGAACCACTTGGGTGGCGGGAGAAGGAGATACAGGATTCTCCAATTTTAACAGATTTCAGCCCAATCTGGAAACGGCTTAGCAACCAATACAGGGAAGAACTATCAGTTCTGGCTTATTCTGAAATACCCGGCGAGCATGAAATTGAAAAAACATTTATAAACATCTTGTCAAAAGTTTCGAATTTGCAGTAAATCAGCTAAAAACATAAATCGCAACATATGTTTATATCCAATCTCACACATTTCCTCGATGAAAAAGGAAATATCGCCAAGGAAATGTACAAAGAAGGCAGGGAAATGGCGAGTTTTCTTGCGCTGATTGTGGATACAGCCACAAAAGTTTATCCAACACCAATAAAAATATCCGGGATAAGGTGCCTGAAAAAGAAGTGCCTCGGAACAATTGAGATCGAGGTTGACAAGGCAAATGAGGCCATCGCATGGGAGTGCACAAAATGTGGTGAAGCAGGAAGAATCAGTGGCTGGCAGAAAACCAAATGGGATAATAGGCAATGACGGCTACAGTTCAGGCAGATTTGTGTCGCAAATAAAGTAAAAATATGCGACAGGTTTTAAATCAATCTCAAATACGGTGTTGTTTTTTGGACTCGTAAACTGGAAGCATATGGCCGCCGAAGGCGGCCTTATGTGGGGGCGGGTGAGGGGCGCCGGAGGCGCCGCGAAGCGGGCCCCGTGGTGGATGGCGGTTTGGGATGAGGTTGGCAAGCCAACCGGTGCTGCAAGCACGGGCCAATAGAGTAGTCCGTTCCTTTCAATCCTTAGCACCGTTCATTGTGTTCGCTAAAAATTTCCAGGATAGTTTTACCGGAATCTTCGATGCCAAGGTATTTGTTTTTAAGGGTAGTTGCTGTGGTTGGTTTCCCCATCTCTTCCAATTCACGCTTCGTCACCAACATTTTTGATTTGACAAAATCGAGATAAGAGTTTAACTCCCTTGCGCTTTTTGATGACCCGATTGCATACCCTTTCTCTGCATGCCACTGGTTATCTTCAATACTTTTTTGCAGTCCGAATTCGACGCGTTGCTTGTTAACAGTGATTCTTATGTAAATAGGCATAGTTCCATCTTTCAATTCTTTTGTTCTTTTAATAAAAAAAGAATTGTAAAAGTTGCACGTGTCATAGCTCTGATTTTTGTGTTACAAACGTAGGTTTTTAGAGCAAAAAAGTGAAATGCAAAGTACTGCAAATCAGTGAGAAGCATCCTTAATCGGTGGACTAAGCTTATTTTAAGGTTAGTCCACCGCCTAGTCCACCTCGAAAGTGCGTTTTTTTGCCTTTTTTAGCGTTTTCGCGAAAAAACAAAACCACTGAAGTAATTAGAATTCAGTGGTTTACGTTAAAATGCCTTTTGGCCCAGTGGAGCTGGAGGGATTCGAACCCTCGTCCAAACAGGTAGCAACAATGCTTTCTACATGCTTATCCTCTGGTTGATTGTCGGGACCCAACCGGCCAGCGGCCAACCTATCAGATCCGTAGTTCCTTTATTTCGCTGTGATGCCGGAACCTCACCACACCTATCTCAACTTTTTTGATGCCTCGTCCGGAACACCGTTGAGAAAGGTTTTCCGGGAGACAAAGGCGCATTAACTTCTAAAGTTACGCAGCCATCTGATATTGATAGTCGCCAGTTATTATGGCTTGCACAAAAGTTTTTTCGAGACCCTTGTACAGAAACTCGGCATGCTTACAAGACCACTTCCCCGCTGTCAAAACCGGTCAGCCCCATAGCCCGGGGTACAGCCCCGGGAAATCGGATACAAAGATACGACAAAATCAGGATTCCCTGAATGTTAAAATTGCTTGAACGAAAAAGGAGATGTCGTATTGACTGTTGAAGATCTTGTATAGTTCAGCAACAATTGGGAAATGTTCTTCAACGGTCAGTTTTTTTGAAAGTTCTTCATAGAAGATATTAACGGCAGTCTTTCCCTCCAGGACCAGTTCATGAGAAACATGTTCGGTGAAGAAACCTTTCCCGATCAGCAATCCGAGTGTGCGGTTCCGGCTGAGGTCATTGAGTGCTGTAAGTGTAAAATCACCATACCCGCAGTATTTAAACAGGGTCTCTTCCGTGCCGCCAACATGAAGAAGGATATGCCTCATCTCCCTGAAGGCTTTGGTTAAAATCAGAAATCTCAAATTGGGTGAATTGAATTGGGCATCCACAATTCCCAGGACAATAGCATAGATGTTCTTCAGGATACTAAGTATCTCAACCCCGGTTATATCGGGTGTAAAATCAAGGAATATAGAGGTATTAGCGAAAAGTTGTTTGAAGATATCGATTTGGTTTTCTTGCGAATAGCCGAGTGTGAATCCCGTCGGTAAAAGTGTGATTATTTCACGTGCGAAGGTTGGTCCTTTCAGGGTGCAAACAGGGTTTGGGAAACGCTGTGCAAGACATTCACAGATAGTTTTATGCTCAGCCCCGAATCCTTTGGCGAGGTTAACCAATACCGTATCTTCAGGAATAAAGGAACGGATAGTTTCCAGATAATCAACGATAACCACAGAAGGAATAGCCAGAAAAAGGATTGAGGAGTCCCTGATCACCTGGTTGTTGGTAGTTGCTTTCAGCTCGGGATGAAGGTGGATCGAAGGAAAATATTTTGGATTGAGGTGGTCAAAGGTGATGGAGTGTACAACTTCATCTTCAACAGAATGTAGGATAACACGATACTCCGTTTTAGATGCCAGGATATTTCCCAGTGCAGTCCCAATGGCTCCGGCACCGATAATAGTGATTTGTTCTTGTTTTGCATTCATATAACAAATGTAAACATTTCCACAGGCTACAACCTCTTTTCTCCCGAAAAACAGATAGTGAAACTTGTTCCGTTTTCTCCGGAACAGTTTAGCTTTGCCTCCAGTTGTTCTGTCAGTAATGAGATGATCTGCGACCCCATGGTTGATTGGTTTTCGACGGAAAATCCCCCCGGAATTCCCGGTCCGTTATCCCTGATGGTAAGGGTATGTGTATAGAGTCCCTTCTCATGGTTTTCTACAGGGTATTTGCGAAGCTCAACCCATAACTCACCCTCGGGCAGATCTGTAAATGCATATTTGTAGGCGTTTGTAATTATTTCATTGGAGATAAGGCCAAGAGGAAGAGCAGTTTCAACATCGAGGATGCAATTATCAAAAGTTGAATGTATCTCAACATGTTTATTTTTGTATGCTCTGGAGATGACACCAACCAGCTGACTCAGATATTCCCCAAAGTTAATGCAGTCGAGGTCGTGTGACCGGTATAGCAGTTCATGAACCAACGACATGGTCCGGATTCGTCCCTGCAGTTCGGTCAGAAAATCCTTGAAGTTCCCTGGTTCAGTGCTAACTTTCTGCATATTCATCAGGCTCACCAGAATGGCAAAATTGTTCTTAACTCTGTGATGGATTTCCCTTAATAACAGCTCTTTCTGCTTCGCATTACCCGAAAGAGCCTCTTCATAAACAATCCTGTCGGTGACGTTCCGGATCACTGTAATGGTCTCCTTAAGCTTCCCTGTATTCCCATCAAAGATTGGATTGACAAAGCTCTCTGACCAGAACAGAGATCCGTTTTTGTGCTCTGACTGGTGGGTTAACATCATGGGCTCTTTTGTCCTGATCATCTCCAGGTATTTAGTTTTCAACTTATCCTTGAATTTATCAGGGATTAACTCATTGAGTGGGGGCAGGTTGATTTTATCTTCCGCACTGTAACCAAACATCCTAAGAATGGATGGTGATACAAACAAATAGTTAAAGTTCCTATCCATGCGTACAATAAGGTCGAGGGTGTGTTCTGTAATAAAGCGATATTTTCCTTCGCTGTCACGAAGTTGAATTTCAGTTAATTTTCGCTCTCCGATCTCCTGATTTAATTGTTCGTTAATTCTTTCAAGCTTACTCTTTCCTAATTTATTTCGTTCAATGATGTAAACCGTAATTATTAATAACACGCCGATAATTCCGATGATAAGTTGGGTAATAAGTTCAGAATAGCTTCTTGTTTTTAGTTCGAGTGTTTGAATATCAAGCTTCTGATTTAGAAGCAGATTTTGTGTTTCAATGTCTTTTATTTGAGATTTGATTTCGAGCGAATAAATCTCTGACTTGGTTCGTTCCTTTGAGTATTTGTGATATGAGTCAAAATAATGTTCAAAATTTGTTAAAGAAGCTCTGAGATTACCAAATCTGGAATTGTATATATACAGGTTATAATAGGCATCTTGAATGGCATAGTTATTCCCCGATGAAAGAGCTACTTCCAAACCCCTTGACATATAATATAATGCAGAATCGGATCGGTCAAGTCGCATGTATGTTTTACCTATATTTATCAATGAATGACTGATTAGGATTGAATCGTTGATAGATTCCCTGATTCGAAGAGCCTTGTAATTATATTTCAAAACTTCTCTTTGGTTGCCTTTTAAACTATTTACATGAGCAATCCGTGTAAGCAGTATGCCTTCCTCTGAAGGAAAATTCGATAATGTAAATAGTGCCATGGCTCTCTCATAGGCTTCAACTGATTCATCAAACTTCCCCAATTCAATATAAATATCCCCTAAAAGCTTCTCAGATCTTGCCAGCATCTCTTTGTTACCTGCCTCCCTGAAATATTCAAAAGCGGTAATAGTTGAATTTAAAGCAGAAGACACATCTCTCATCTCATAATAATACAAGCCAAAATAATGATGAACCAAACCACGAATATCAGCCTCACACCCTTCGCTTAATAGGATTTGAGCATTCGTAAGATATAGTTTTGCTTGCTCAAAATTATGGATGTGGATATAGACTGCTGAAATTCTAAGGTTGGCCCAAATCTCTTCATTCACATCCCTGAGTTGTTTTGTCAACTCAAGAAAATCAAAGAACATTTTCAGCGATTTAACAAATTCATCCCTCCCTCCATAGTACATGCCCAGCATCTCATATGCTTCTGCCATGCCTTTTTTATAATGAATTTTTTCAGCTAAAAACAAAGCCTGTTCTGCATCTATCTTGGATCGTTCTCTTTCTTTTTGAGATAGTTGGTTCGCATAGAAGTTGAGGGTGTCTATCCGGTTCTTAATGAATGTATAGTTATCAGTTAACGACCCATTCTGAGACAATAAAAAGGGTTCAAAGGAGATCAATAGAACTATTATAAGAATAGTGATACGATTAAGGGCCATACTATTTATAGTACATTATTTGGTGTGATTACCAGCCGCCAATTTAATGATAAATTCCGGATATACTTTTTTTGAGTCAGATAGTAGTCTCCATGATTCCCTTGCGAAACGACGCATTTCTGGAAGGGACTCGCTTTGCAATAAAGCATCTAATTGATGGCCCGTTTCAGAAGGGGAAAAAACTTTCGGGATTAAATATCCGTTTTGGCTGTAGACGAGTTCACTTGTACCGCCAACATCTGTTGCCATAACTGGAATGCCAAATGAAAGTGCCTCCATGATTGAAACCGGTATACCTTCTGTGATACTTACATTAATAAACAGATCAACGTGATTCTTCGAGTAGAAGTGAAGTAATTCTTTGTGAGTAACATGTCCCATTAGTCTGCATGAAACGTGTGATGGGATTAGCTGACATGCTTTAACTACATCTTCCATTTCAGGACCATCTCCAAAATGATACCAATGTATTTTAGATTTAGTGTGACTAAGAATCTCGGGTATTTGCGGGATCCTTTTTATTTTAATTAATCCTGCACAGGATACAATTGTAAATGAAGAACCCTCTTCTTTATTAATTGGATTCAAACCCCAGTCTGAAGAACCTAATCTGGCAATCTGAATTTTTGTCTCTAATTCCGGATACCGTTTCTTGAGATAATTCTGACCCATCTCAGAAATTGTAAATATCTTGTCGGCAATTAGCAGTTGCTGTTTCCTAAATGGGATATAATCCCTGTAGAGATATTCATAGAGATCACTGCCATGGATTCGTAAAACGATCTCTCTGAATTTATGGTGAAAGAATGGCAGAACCTGGCTCCATCGTTGGCCCCAGTAAAAATAGAGTACTGTATTTTCAGGATGCTCAATGCTCTTGGCAACTTTTTGAAAGATAGGGGTATAGGTTCTGATTAATAAAGCAACAGTAAGCCAGTGAACTAGCTTGTGAAGGTCTTTCCAGGCTCCTGAGTGGATAAGTTCTTTTAGGAGTCGGATAATACTCCCTCTCCCGGTCAATCCCCGAAAAAATAATTGTGACTTCGACTTGTAATCTTTTATCGTCGGGGTGAAAACCTCTGCATTATCTGGGATTGAACGCTGAATAGAGTTGTTTGATGAATCCAGTGGTACAATTAATATATGTCCGAACTGTTGGCTTAAGTAAGGGAGCTCGTCGGCAAGAAAAGGCTCGCTTGTCCCAAATGGGTAGTGGTCCGTAAAAAGGAGGAGATTAGACTTCATCCGATATATTGAAAAAATAACATAATTTTGATGCCTTGACAATAGATTTTATGGTGTTCTCTTCTGACATATTAAGTTATCTGACTGGTGAAAAATTCTCCAGTGGCATATCTGTAAGACTCTCTAATTCAAAAACAAAAATATACAATCGTTTGGATCTATTGACAGAACTGTGTTCAAAAAAGAGTGTGGTTCATGTTGGATTCGCAGATCATTTAGAGTTAATAGAACCGAAAATTCAAAAGAATCAGTGGTTGCATAAGAGAATAATGGATGTATCTTCACAGTGCATAGGTGTTGACTTGAATGAAGAGGCTGTTATTTTTGTAAAAGAGAAATTGAACATTGAAAATGTCTATACCTCGGACTTGATCAACTCACCTCCTCTAGAAGAGATTACCCTTAATAAATGGGATATTCTTCTTTTGGGAGAGATCATTGAACACATAGATAACCCAGTAATGTTTCTTAAAAATCTTAATGATAAATATGGATCTTCGGTTGGTTCATTGATCGTTACTGCACCTAATGCATTCCGTTATAAGAATGCTAAAGTTTTCATGAATAAGGAGGAATATATTAATTCTGATCACCGTTATTGGTTAACACCCTATACACTGGCAAAAATTGGTGTTGAGGCAGGATGGAATCCTGTCCGCTTCGAATATGCTGATGGGACCCGGTTTCCGATGCGTTTGTTCTACCAGATGTTTCCTGTGCTAGGCGACACCATCATCATGATATTTACGCCGAGAGCGAATGATCTCTAAAAAGTTTCTTCAATCTTCCCTGATTTACTCAGTTGTTGGAGCGCTTCCCTATGCGTCAGGTTTTATTCTGATTTTTTGGTTTACTCAACTACTAACTCCAGTTCAGTTTGGAGTTAATGTATTGTATCTCAGTTTAATGTATTTTATCCAAATCTTATCCTCATTTGGATTGGATATGTCTGCTGCTATAATGTATATCGACTATAAGGATGAAGCAAAGAAATTAAGACAGTTTCTGGGTACAATTATGTTGGGGCTGTTGGTTTTCGGTCTGCTTGCTGCAATTATTTTTCTGGCCGGTGGGGTTAAACTGTTCAATATTGTTTTCAGCGAAGCAGATGTTCTTGTGTTGATCCCATTCGGAATTTTTACGATTATCTCTGCCGTGTTCAATGGGATTTTTAAGACATACTCTGCATTGCTTATCTATCAGCAAAGACCCGTCAGATTTTTCTGGTTGAATATCTCAAACTTTGTGCTAACGATATCTGGATCACTAATACTTCTGTATTTGTTCCCTTTCACTCTGTATGGACCAATTCTGGGAAGACTACTTGCGGCTGTATTTGCTGCCTCTGTTTCCATTTTGCTCCTGACTAAGGAGTATGGTTTTGAATGGAATAAATCCTTTATCAAACCAATCCTGCTATTCACCACCCCCCTCATGCTATACGCCCTGCTCACTTGGGTTGTGAGTTACATCGACAGGTTTATCATCCTGCGGTTCATGGATGATCCAACATATGTGGGGATTTATGATTTCGGGGTTAAACTGGTGCTGGGAATTGAATTGCTGCTGGTGGGCCTTGTGAATGTGGTCAATCCAAGGGTCTACACCATATGGAAAGACCAACAGCTTCATGGCAGTACAGTCGAAGTAAACAGATATTACAACGGACTCACTGCATTTGTCCTGTTGCTTATACCCCTGTTTGTCCTGCTGGCTCCTATCCTGATTCCACTCGTAATTAAAAAAGAGATATATTATCAGGCTTTCGGTTTGCTGGCAATCCTGGCTGCAGGCTATGCTTCCCGTATCTGGTTCTATATGTTTATGGCTCCACTTATGTTCTTCAAGCGGACAAAAGTTATGCCTCGTATCTTTGCAGCAAGTGCACTGTTTGAGATTATTGCTGCCATCTTCATGATCCAGTGGTTCGGTCTGATGGGAGCCGTTTGGGTTAACTTCCTGGTAAAACCTCTTCAGGCTCTGCTGTTATACCTTGAGAGCAGGAAGGTCTTTCACTATAGCTTCAATCCCTGGAAAATCATCTATCTCCCACTTATCTTTATGGCAGTGGTGATTGTATCAGAAGCTTTCATCACCCACCAAACCCGCATCCTCTTCCATGCCTGCCAACTGCTTCTTAGCGTTCTGTTGGTTTGGTTTGCATTCAGAAAAGAGTTGGTGCCTTTTGTGAAAGGAATTATGAAGATTAGAAATTAAAAGTAAAAAATTCTTTTCACTGTTTCGCCATTTCACTGTTCGTTTTCGCATTTAAAATACTCATATTGAGTTCGAAGCCTATCAGCAGGCTGATGGAGTTCAGGTATATCCAGACCAGAATGATCAGCAAGGTGCCGATGGATCCGTAAAGGGCGTTGTATCTGGCAAAATTATCAACGTAATAGTTGAACCCCAGGGTGGTGACAATCACCAGAATGGTTGCCACCATTGACCCTGCTGAGATGAACCTGTATCGGCTACGCTTGGCAGGAGCCAGAAAATAGAGAAACGAAATGGCTATCAGCAACAGCGCAACAACGGCAATCCAGCGAAACATCTCCATAGTCAGGAGGTAGAAGTAGCTTTTTGTCACAACATCAGGAAAAATCACATCGAGCACTAATGATCCAAAGGTCATCAGACCGATTGAAACGATCAATAGTGAGGAAATAATGATAACCAGCAGGATGGAGATAAGGTATTGCTTAACCACAGTGCGGGTTTCAAAGGCATGGGCTGTGTTGTTAAAGGCTTCAATAAGACTGTTGATGCCGTTGGTAGAAAAGTAGAGGGTGAGGAAGAAGTTCAGGAGCAACAAACTGCTTCGGGGCTTCGTGATCACATCCATGATTGTTTCCTGAACAGTCTCCCAGGTTTTTTCAGGCAGAAATTCCTTGATGATCTCGAGCAGGACCGTCTGAAAGTTGTTGATTGGGATAAACGGAATAATGGTGAAAAGAAAGATCAGAAATGGGAAAACAGCCAGAACGAAAGAGAAGGAGATCGCTGAAGCCCTCGATGTGATATATCCTTTTGATAATCCATTAAAAAAAAATCGGGTTACATCATACAATGGCATTCCGTCGAATCCGGGAAAAATGATTCGTTTCGATGCCCATATGCCCTTCCTCACAGGTTTCCACCTGGTGATATAGTCAAGTAAGTTTTGGGGGGGGGGAGGCGTTGTCATAAAATCGCTTTATTACCGCTTTTAAACTCATATCCAAACTCTTGATCTGATGGGTCAGGCTGCCCATGGAGATGTAATCGACTCCTGTTTCCGCATATTTCCTGACATTTTCCAGGGTGATGCCCCCGGAAGCTTCAGTCTCAAAACGTCCTGCAACTACCTGCACAGCCGACCGCACATCTTCAACGGAGAAATTATCCAGCATGATCCGGTCAATTTTCCCTGTATTGATAGCATCCAGCATCTCCTCAAAATTCCTGACTTCAATCTCAACCTTGAGCTTTTTTCCTGTACGTTCCTGGTAGACGGCAACAGCTTCGACAGCGTTTTCAATTCCTCCGGCGAAGTCAACATGGTTGTCTTTGATCATAATCATATCATACAATCCCATACGGTGATTCTCAGCTCCTCCTAACCGAACTGCATATTTCTCCATCTCCCGGAAACCGGGAGTAGTCTTCCGGGTGTCGAGGATTGTCGCACCAGTCCCTTTGATCTCCTGCACCATCCGAAACGTTTCTGTGGCAATCCCACTCAACCGCTGTATGAAGTTCAGTACAGTCCGTTCAGCAGCAAGGATGGAATGGATATCCCCCTCAACCGTGAATGCAACATCACCGGTCTCAATAAAACGACCATCTTCAATCAACACGGAAATATGTAATTTTGAGTCTACCTGGCGGAACACCTCTTTGGCTATCGGGATGCCTGCAAGTACTCCGTTCCCTTTGACCAGCAATCGTGCCATCCCTTCCGTACCCTTTTTGATGGTGGCCAGTGAAGTATGATCCCCATCTCCAAGATCCTCCAGCAAAGCCATCTTTATAATGTGCTCAAAATCCATATTGAAAAAATTTATACGACAGCCGTGATTTTAAACACCAACACCCTTTGCTTCCCTGCCGTCTCTCTTGTCACAAAATAGAGCCTGTACTTCTTCCCACCTGTAACCAACTCTCCCAGGGCATATTTGCTTCCATCGCTGTTGGTCCCTTCTCTGGTGATGCCGGCCGAGTTAATCCGATGATCTGCTAAAAATTTCTTCAAAATTACCGATGCCTGGTTCTGGCTGAAGCTTCCTCTGTAGCCCGGGATCTGGAGATCAACCATGGTGTGGAAGCAACCTACCAAAGCAACAGGATCATTGGTTTTCAACGCTGAGATCACCTTTTCATTATCGTTTTGGCCGGCCACTCCGACGGAAAAACAGGTCAGGAGCATGCATGCCATTACTACATATATTATATAGGGTCTCATAAAGCAAACTTACAAAATTAGGGGATAATTACGACCTTTGCTGCAAAATTTGGACAATGAACATCCGGTTGATTTTCATGGGAAAGACAGATGATCAGAATATCCGGGATTTGCTGGATGATTACATAAGGCGAATAACCCGGTATTATCATTGTACCATTCATGAGATACCAACGCTAAAGAAAAGCTCCTCCATGAGGGAAGAGGAGGTAAAATCCGCAGAGGCTGATATAATTTTGAGTCAGGTTACAAAGGATGACATTGTTGTTTTGCTGGATGAACGTGGGAAGGAGATCCGATCCCTTGATTTCGCATCGTTCATGAACCAACGGTTCCTTTCCGGAATGAAGGGACTGGTTTTCATCATCGGAGGAGCATATGGCGCTGATCAACGAATAAAAAATCGTGCTGATCATATACTATCTCTCTCACGGATGACGTTTCCTCATCAGCTGGTCAGACTTCTCTTTACCGAACAGCTATACCGGGCTTTGACCATCTTAAGAAACGAGCCCTATCATCACGAATAGATTGATTTTACTAGGTTTGTTAACAAACTTTTAACGGATGGCTTAACAATTATTAACAACCGCAATTTTTCAACTCATCCGACATTTCATAAATTTGCGCTTCAAAATTTAACATTATGGTTGAAACTGATATCAAAGAATTGAACGAACGGATCGAAAAGGAGAGCTCGTTTGTTGACATCCTGACCATGGAGATGAACAAGGTGATCATCGGGCAAAAACAGATGATTGAACGACTTCTGATCGGACTTCTCTCTAACGGTCACATTTTACTGGAAGGGGTGCCTGGATTGGCCAAGACCCTGGCTATTAAATCGCTTGCTAATACAATCCATGCGAAATTCAGTCGTATCCAGTTTACACCTGACCTTCTGCCGGCCGACTTGATTGGTACCCTGATTTACAGTCAGAAAAAGGAGGAGTTCAAGGTTAGAAAAGGACCTATCTTTGCCAATTTTATTCTGGCTGATGAGATTAACCGCTCACCTGCCAAGGTTCAGTCTGCTCTTCTCGAAGCAATGCAGGAACGGCAGGTAACCATTGGAGAGGAAACCTTTAAACTTGACGAACCCTTTCTCGTACTTGCAACAGAGAATCCCATTGAGCAAGAGGGCACATACCCGCTTCCGGAAGCACAGGTAGACCGATTCATGCTGAAGGTGATCATCGACTACCCGAATAAGAAAGAGGAAAAGTTGATCATTCGTCAGAATATCGCCAACGAATTTCCTGAAACCTCACCGGTCCTGACAACGGAAGATATCATCCGTGCCCGGGCTGTTGTGAGAGAAGTATACATGGATGAAAAGATTGAGAACTATATCACCGATATCGTGTTCGCCTCCAGGTTTCCGGGAGAGTATAACCTTAAGAAGTTTGAAGGACTGATCAGCTACGGTGGTTCTCCCCGGGCCAGTATAAACCTGGCACTTGCTGCCAAAGCGTTTGCTTTCATCAAACGCCGGGGCTATGTGATTCCTGAAGATATCCGTGCAGTAGCCCACGACGTCCTCCGTCACAGGATCGGACTCACCTATGAAGCCGAAGCCGAAAATATCACTACCGAAGATATCATCAATGAAATCCTCAACACCGTAGAAGTACCCTAAAAATCCATGGTGAAATGGTGCCATGGTGCCATGGTGTTTTTTTTACCGCACCACTACACCACTGCACCATTGCACCACTTGAACAAATGGAAGCCGCAGAACTATTTAAAAAAGTCCGCAAAATCGAGATAAAGACCCGGGGATTGTCCAACCAGATTTTTTCAGGACAATACCATAGCGCCTTTAAAGGAAGAGGTATGGCTTTCAGTGAAGTACGCGAATACCAATACGGTGACGATATCAGAAACATCGATTGGAATGTAACTGCACGCTTCAACCATCCCTACATCAAAATTTTTGACGAGGAGCGTGAGTTGACGGTGATGCTACTGATAGATGTAAGTGGCTCCAATCAGTTTGGGACGCAGAAAGCCTTCAAGCAGGAAATCATCACAGAGATTGCTGCTGTTTTGGCTTTTAGCGCAATTCAGAACAACGACAAGGTAGGGGTAATATTCTTCAGCAACCAGGTGGAAAAATTTATTCCCCCGAAAAAGGGAACCACTCACATATTGCGGATTATCAGGGAGCTGATTGAGTTCAGACCGGCTCACAATGAGACAAATATCGCTGAGGCTCTGAGGTATCTGACCAATGTCATCAAGAAAAGATGCACCACCTTCCTGCTTTCCGATTTTCTGAATAAGGGGTTTCAGGATGCTATCAAGATTGCTAATAAAAAGCACGACCTGATTGCTTTACAGATTTTCGACGAACGTGAGACGGAGATACCCGACATGGGACTGATCAGGGTTAAGCATGCTGAGACCGGCAAGCAGCTCTGGGTCGACTCCGGCAGCCGGACTGTCCGCCACCATTATCGGAAGTGGTTCGACCATCACCAGGATCACCTCAACGATCTATTCATCCGGAGTGGGGTGGATACTGCCCGAATCAGAACGGATCAGGACTATGTGAAACCGTTGATGAACCTCTTCAGAAGAAGGGGAGCTAGAAGATAAATTGAAAATTGAGAATTGAGAATTGAAGATTGAGAATGCTACAAAGACTTCTGAAATATAAACTTCTTTTTATCCTTCTATTCATGGGGTTTCTGGCGGATGCCCAGCAACCCGTTGCAACAGCAACACTTGATACAAATGTCATGTTGATCGGAGACCAGGTGGGATTGTCTCTTCAGTTTACAGGCCCTGCAGACGTACAAGTGCTTTGGCCCTCCATTCCGGATACACTCCTTGAAAAGATTGAGGTTATAGAACGTAACAAGATCGACACATTGTTCAGCGAGTCGGGAGCAACTACCTCTTATTCCCAAAATATTCTCCTGACCAGTTTTGATTCAGGATTTTATGTGATACCACCAATCCCTTTCTATTTCCGGGTGCTTCCCGACACCACAATCTATGTAACAGAAACCCGGACTCATTTTCTTGCGGTCCACACTCTGGCAGTAGATACGACCAAACCGATCAAACCGATCAAAGGCCCCAGGAGGGTTCCTCTGACTTTATGGGAGATATTACGCTGGATACTCGCAGGACTTGCAGTTGCAGGAGTAATAGCCTTTATGATCTATTATCTCAGAAAACGCAGAAAGAAGGAACCGATCTTCCGCCTCAGACAACGGGTTCAGTTGAAACCTCACGAATTGGCATTGCAGGAACTTGAGAAACTGAGGATTCAGAAACTATGGCAAGAGGGAAAACTGAAGGAGTATTATTCAGAATTGACAGAGATCCTGAGGCGATATATGGAGAATCGGTTTGCTGTTCCGGCACTCGAGAGTACAAGTGCGGAGATCCTGAATGATCTGCTCGGGAAACCTGAAGTGAAGCGGGAGGCGTGGGATACTATCGGACAGGTACTGATACTGGCCGACATGGTGAAATTCGCCAAAGAAAAACCCGCACCTGCCAGGAATGAACAAAGCCTGGAGAAAGGGATAGAATTTGTAAATCAAACAGCCCTTGTCGAGGCACAGGGCTCAGGGCTCAGGGCACAGGGCACAGAGCACATGCCTTCGCTGAAGCTTCGGCATACAAGCAGGGCACAGGAAGAGATTGAAGATTAAGAAATTAGGAAAATAGGAAATTAGTACAGCCGCAATTTATTGCGGCTCAAGCAAAGGAATCTATCACAATGCCAACAACACTCACATTCGCCAATCCCGGATTCCTCTTTTTCCTGCTGATCATCCCTCTGCTGATCGCCTGGTACTTCTTTCGTTACCGACGCAACCATGCCGAGATTCAGGTGAGCACCACGGATGGGTTTGAAGGGATGGGAAAAAGCATGAAAGTGATCCTTTATCACGGGCTTTATGTGCTTAGATTACTGGTAATTATATTGATAATCATTGCTCTGGCTCGTCCACAAACCAGTCTGAGCCGTCAGGATGTGACTGTTGAGGGGATTGATCTTGTGATTGCACTCGATATTTCTGGTTCCATGTTGGCCATGGACTTTAAACCTGACCGACTTGAAGCCTCAAAGCAAATGGCGATGGAGTTCATCGAAGGACGGCCGGATGACCGCATCGGCCTGGTAGTCTTTAGTGGGGAGAGCTTCACACAGTGTCCGTTGACAATTGATCATTCTGTTCTCAGAAACTTATTCAAGGATGTTAAAAGCGGGATGATCGAAGACGGCACCGCACTTGGTGATGGTTTGGCAACAGCAGTAAGTCGTTTAAAGGAGAGTAAAGCCGTGAGCAAGGTAATCATTCTGTTGACAGACGGTGTGAACAACATGGGTTCTATAGATCCACGATCAGCTGCCGAGATCGCAAAACTCTATGGCATAAGGTTGTACACCATAGGAGTAGGCTCGATGGGAATGGCACCCTATCCTGTTCAAACCCCATACGGGATGAGCACGCAAAACATGGAGGTGAAAATTGACGAACCTCTTTTGCAGGAGATCTCTGCCATGACAGATGGACTGTATTTCAGGGCAACGAGCAATGCCAAACTGCGGGAGATATATCAGGAAATTGATCAGCTGGAGAAATCAAAAATAGATGTGACCGAATTTAAAAGAAAGAATGACGAATATATACCGCTGATATTAATTGCGCTTGCACTGTTTGGTATTGAAATTTTGTTGAGGTATGCAGTATTGAAGAATATTCCTTGATGTGCCGTGGTGTCGTGGTGCCGTGGTGCCGTGGTGCGGTGGTGCGGTGGTGCGGTGGTGCCGTGGTGCCGTGGTGAAATATAAATAGCAAAATGTAAAATGGCAAAAATCGTAATTCGTAAATCGTAATTTGAAAAGATGTTCCGATTTGCTCATATAGAATATGTTTATCTGTTGGCCTTAATTCCGGTCTTCATTCTCTTCTTTATCTGGCTCATGATATGGAAACGCAAGGCCTTGCAGCGGTTTGGAGAGCTTTCGGTGATTAGCCGTTTGTTGCCTGACATGGCCAATTCTAAACTGACCCTGAAATTTGTGTTGATGATGGTTGCCTGGGGATTGCTGGTGTTTGTGCTGGTTGGACCGCAAACAGGTTCCAGGCTTCAGAACGTACAACGGAAAGGGATCGACCTCATCATCGCTCTCGACGTATCCAACTCAATGCTGGCACAGGATATAAAACCCTCCCGGATCGATCGGGCCAAACAGGCAATCAGCCGTTTGATCGACAAGCTGGAAGGCGACCGGATTGGGGTCATTGTGTTTGCCGGGAAAGCATATACGCAGTTGCCTATTACAACAGATTATGCGGCAGCAAAAATGTTTGTCTCTACCATCAATCCTGGGATGATCCCTACTCAGGGTACTGCAATTGGTGAAGCCATCGACCTGTCGGTCACTTCGTTCGGGGAGTCAATAAGAAATAAGGCTCTCGTAATCATCAGCGATGGAGAGGATCATGAGGGGAATGTACTGGAGCAGGCTGAACTGGCAACTTCGAAAGGAATAATGATTTATACCATCGGGATGGGATTGCCTGAAGGCGGGCCAATACCGGTTTACAACAACAATGTGCAGGTGGGATTTAAGAAAGACAAAGAGGGAAATGCAATTGTGAGTAAGCTTGATGAAGCACTACTTAAGAAGATCGCTTCGGTTGGAAAGGGGCTGTACGTCCGTGCAACGAATTCGGCAACAGGGTTGAACAAGATCTTTGATGATATAAATGCCATCCAGAAATCGGAGATTGAGAGTAAACAGTTTTCAGATTATGAGAACCAGTTTCAATATTTTCTTGTTATCGCACTGATTCTCTTGATCCTGGATTTGTTTATTTTTGAAAGAAAAACATTTTGGCTGAAAAATATCAGACCATTTGAAACGAAGTGATGGGGAGCAATGAAGATATAGTCTTGTATCCGGTATCCGGCATCTGGTATCCGGCATCAGCAAGAGGGAAATTAAAATGAAAAAGAACCTGATAACATTTATCTTAGCCATCCTGACTCTTGCTGGGTTTGCCCAAAAAGAGAACCGGTATTTACGGGAGGGGAACAGAAGTTTTGAGAAGGGCGATTTTTCTGACGCAGAAAAGGACTACCGGAAAGCCCTGGAGGCAAACAAAGAGTCGGTCAAGGGGCAATTCAACCTGGGAACTGCCGTTTATCAGGAGAAGAATTTCGAGGAATCTGCAAACATTTTTGCCGGGTTGGGAGAAAAGAGTATTGGGAAACATGACAAGTCAGAGGTTTTCCATAACCTGGGGAATTCACTTCTTGAAGGCCAGCAATACGAAAAAAGCATTGAAGCGTACAAACAGGCGTTGCTGAATAATCCTGGCGACCTGGACTCTAAATACAATCTGGAATATGCACGGATGAAGCTTCAGCAGCAACAACAGGATCAACAGAATCAGGATAAACAGGACAAGCAGGACCAGGACAAACAAGACAAAGAAGATCAAAAGGATCAACAGGATAAGCAACAAAATCAGGATAAACAGGATCAGCAGAAACAGCCCCCTAAGCCTGATAAAATATCCA